>NZ_DBHKZA010000016.1:16984-78609 GCF_057314935.1 Achromobacter sp. | reverse complement strand
GTCATCAACCTGCTGCAAGGCTGGCAGGCGCGCCGCAACCTGGGGAGGCTCGCATGAGCGCATCGGATCGTCCCGCACATCTGACCGAGCCGCGCTGGGTGCGCGGCATTCTGCTGTTTATCGCGCTGGCTTTTCTGACGCTGTTTCTGCTGGTGCCGCTGGCCGCCGTGTTTGCCGAGGCGTTCAAGAAAGGCTGGCAGCTGTATCTGGACGCCATCGTCGAGCCGGATGCGTGGTCCGCCATCAAGCTGACCTTGCTGGTGGCGGCGATTGCGCTGCCCGTGAACCTGGTGTTTGGCGTGGCGGCCGCCTGGGCCATTACCAAGTTCCAGTTTCGCGGCAAGCAGTTCCTGATCACGTTGATTGATCTGCCGTTCTCGGTGTCGCCCGTGGTGGCCGGGCTGGTGTTCATTTTGCTGTTCGGCACGCAAGGCTGGTTGGGCGGCTGGTTGCAGGCCCACGACATTAAGATCGTCTACGCCGTGCCGGGAATCATCCTGGCTACGCTCTTTGTCACCTTTCCGTTTGTGGCGCGTGAGTTGATTCCGCTGATGCAGGCGCAGGGCAGCGAAGAAGAGCAGGCGGCGCTGACACTCGGCGCCAGCGGCTGGCAGATCTTCTGGCGCGTGACGCTGCCAAACATCAAGTGGGGCCTGCTGTACGGCGCCATTCTGTGCAACGCGCGTGCCATGGGCGAGTTCGGGGCGGTGTCGGTGGTATCCGGGCAGATCCGGGGGCTGACCAACACGATGACCCTGCACGTAGAGATCCTCTACAACGAATACCAGTATTCCGCGGCGTTCGCGGTGGCCTCGCTGCTGGCGTTGCTGGCGTTGGTGACGCTGGTGGCCAAGAACGTGGTCGAGTGGCGCAACGCGCGCTTCCTGCGCGCCGCCGACCTGCCGGTCGAGTATCCCGGCGCGGCGACGGCAAGCCTCAAGCCGGCTGTCGCCTGACGCGGCCGGTTCAGACGGAGACAAGCATGAGTATCGAAGTTCGCAATCTATCCAAGCAGTTCGGCCAGTTCCGCGCGCTGAACGACGTGTCGCTGCACATCGAAACGGGCGAGCTCGTAGCGCTGCTGGGGCCATCCGGATGCGGCAAGACCACGCTGCTGCGCATCATCGCGGGGCTGGAGGCCCCCGATTCCGGCAGCGTGCTGTTCGCTGGCGAAGACGCCACCTCGGTCGATGTGCGCCAGCGCCAGGTCGGATTCGTATTCCAGCACTACGCGCTGTTCAAGCACATGACGGTGTTCGAAAACGTCGCCTTCGGCCTGCGCGTGAAGCATCGCTCGCAGCGTCCTCCCGAAGACCAGATCCGGCGCAAGGTGCACGAGCTGTTGACGCTGGTGCAGCTGGACTGGCTGGCGGACCGCTATCCGGCGCAACTGTCGGGCGGCCAGCGCCAGCGCATCGCGCTGGCGCGCGCCCTGGCCGTGGAGCCGCGCGTGCTGCTGCTGGATGAGCCTTTCGGCGCGCTGGACGCCAAGGTGCGCAAGGAACTGCGGCGCTGGCTGCGCCGGCTGCACGACGAACTGAACGTGGCGAGCGTGTTCGTGACGCATGACCAGGAAGAGGCGCTGGAAGTGGCTGACCGCGTGGTGCTGATGAACGCCGGCCGCATCGAGCAGGTCGGCACGCCGCGCGAAGTCTGGGAAGGGCCGGCCACGCCGTTCGTCTACGGTTTCCTGGGCGACGTGAACCAATTGCAGGGCGTGGCCACGCGCGGGGTCTGGCAGGGTGCCGGCCTGTTGCTGCCCGCGCCGGAGCTGTCGCAGGCGGATGCCCAGCGCGCCACCGCCTACGTTCGCCCGCACGAGTTCGATATCGAGCGCTACCGGGCGGGCGGGGAGGGCATCGCGGTGCGCCTGTCGCACGCGTATCTGGCGGGGCCCAGCGCTTATCTGGAACTGGCCCGCGAGGATTCCGACGCCATCATCGAAGCGGAGGTGCCCGAGTACCTGTATCGGGAACTGGACCTGCGCGACGGCGAGGCCTTGCTGGCCCGTCCCCGTCGCGCGCGCATCTTCGCGGTGCAACCATGACCGTGATTTCCAACCGCTCTTCTGATATTGCCGCCGACGTGGATGCCGGCCTGGCCCAACGCTGGCGCGAGCTGACCGAGCGCCTGGCGCAAGTCCAGCGCCGCTACCCCGATGCGGCGCTCGCGTCCTCGCTGGCGGCCGAAGACATGGTCCTGACGCATGCCATCTACGACTCGGGCCTGGACCTGGAAGTGTTCACGCTGGATACCGGCCGGCTGCATGCCGAAACCCTGGGCGTGCTGGACGCGGTGCGGGCGCGCTACGGGCGCGGCGTCACCGTGTACCGGCCCATTGCGGCCGCGGTGGATGAGCACGTGGCGGCGCACGGCGCGTATGCCTTCTATGAAAGCGTGGAACTGCGCAAGGCCTGTTGCCAGATCCGCAAGGTCGAGCCGCTTAAGCGCGCGCTGGCCGGGCGCGGCGCCTGGGTCACTGGCCAACGCCGCCAGCAGTCAACGACGCGCGGCGAACTGCCGCTGGAAGAACACGACGCCACCTTCGGCCTTTACAAGTTCAACCCGCTGGCCGAATGGAGCGAGGAAGACGTGTGGGCCGTGATCCGCGCGCTGGACATTCCGTACAACCCCTTGCACGACCAGGGCTACCCGTCGATCGGGTGCGAACCCTGTACGCGCGCGATCCGTCCGGGCGAAGACCTGCGGGCGGGGCGCTGGTGGTGGGAGTCGTCGGACTCCAAGGAATGCGGCCTGCATGCGGGCAACCGGGTCATCAGTGTCGTGGCGCGCGGCGACTGAGGCCGGCCATGAATTCGAAATCTGTTTTAGGGGAATACCTATGTCTGCTGTGATCCAACGCAGCCACCTGGATTGGCTGGAATCGGAAGCGATATTCATCTTGCGCGAGGTCGCCGCCGAAAGCGAAAACCCCGTGCTGCTGTTTTCGGGCGGCAAGGATTCGGTGGTGCTGCTGCGCCTGGCCGAAAAAGCCTTCCGCCCCGGGCGCTTTCCGTTCCCGCTCATGCACATCGATACGGGGCATAACTTCGACGAAGTGATCGCCTTCCGCGACCAGCGCGCCGCCGAACTGGGCGAGAAGCTGATCGTGCGCAGCGTGGAAGACTCCATCAAGCGCGGCAGCGTGGTGCTGCGCCGGGAGACCGATTCGCGCAATGCGGCCCAGGCGGTGACGCTGCTGGAGGCCATCGAGGAATTCGGCTTCGATGCCTGCATCGGCGGCGCGCGACGCGACGAGGAAAAGGCGCGCGCCAAGGAACGCATCTTTTCATTCCGCGACGAATTCGGCCAATGGGACCCCAAGGCCCAGCGGCCGGAACTGTGGAACCTGTTCAACACCCGCGTGCACCGCGGCGAGAACATGCGCGTCTTCCCGATCTCGAACTGGACCGAGCTGGACGTCTGGCAATACATCCAGCGCGAACAGCTGGCGTTGCCGTCCATCTACTTCAGCCATGAACGCGACGTGGTGCGGCGCAAGGGCCTGTTGGTGCCCGTCACCCGCCTGACGCCGCCGCAGGAAGGCGAGCAGGTCGAGCGCCTGCCCGTGCGTTTCCGCACCGTGGGCGACATCTCGTGCACGTGCCCGGTGGCCTCCGACGCCGCCGACACCATCGCCATCATTGCCGAGACGGCGGTGACCGACATCACCGAGCGCGGCGCCACGCGCATGGACGACCAGACTTCGGAGGCCTCGATGGAGCGCCGCAAGAAGGAAGGCTATTTCTGAATGCAGCAACCACCGGCTCCGGTCGGTGGCAGGGGAACGCACATGAACGCATTGAACGACTCTTTTCTTTCCGGCGCCGGCAACGGGGTGCTGCGCCTGATCACGGCGGGCTCCGTCGACGACGGCAAGTCCACGCTGATCGGCCGCCTGCTGTACGACAGCAAGGGCGTGTTCGCCGACCAGCTGGACGCGATCTCGCGCGCCAAGCACAAGCGCGTGGCGGGCGACGGAATCGATTTCGCGTTGCTGACCGACGGGCTGGAAGCCGAGCGGGAGCAGGGCATCACCATCGACGTGGCCTATCGCTACTTTTCCACGCCGGCGCGCAAGTTCATCATTGCCGACGCGCCGGGCCACGAGCAGTACACGCGCAACATGGTCACGGGCGCATCGACGGCGGACGTCGCCGTCATCCTGATCGACGCCACGCGCGCGGCCGACGGCAAGCTGCTGGCGCAGACCAAGCGGCACAGCACCATCGCGCGCCTGCTGGGCATCCGGCATATCGTGGTGGCGGTCAACAAGATGGATCTGGTGGACTGGGACCGCGCCGTGTTCGAGCGCATCCGCGAGGCTTATGCCGACCTGGCGGGCAAGCTGGGCATCGCGCACTTCGATGCGCTGCCGCTGTCGGCGTTGAACGGCGACAACGTCGTCACGCTGTCGCCGAAGACGCCGTGGTACGAAGGCCAACCCTTGCTGGCGCTGCTGGAATCGCTGGACCTGGCCAGTGACGGGCGCGCGCTGCCGTTGCGTTTTCCGGTGCAGTGGGTGGCCCGCCACGATGGCGACCGCAAGGAAGATTTCCGCGGCTACGCGGGTCGCGTGGCCAGCGGCGTGGTGCGCCCGGGCGATGCCGTCACCGTGCAACCATCCGGTGTCGCGGCCGTGGTGCGCGAAGTGCGCGTCTTCGATCGCGTGCAGGATGAAGCGGTGGCGGGGGACTCGGTGACGCTGGTGCTGGACCGCGACGTGGACGTGTCGCGCGGCGATGTGATCGTGCATACGGCTGCGCCGGCGCAAGTGACGCGCGAGTTCGAAGCCGAACTGTGCTGGCTGGATGCGCAGGCCTTGAATCCCGCACGCAAGTATCTGCTGAAGTCCGGCACGCGCCTGACCTCGGCGAAGATCCGCGCGGTGCTCTCGCATCGAGACATCCACGAACTGCAGGAGGTCGAGAACACCGAAGGCACCTTGCGCATGAACGACATCGGACGCGTGACGTTCACGACGCGCGAGGCCTTGGCGGTCGATCGCTATGCCGATGTGCCGGCTACTGGAGCCTTCATCCTGATCGACGAGGCCACGCATCAGACTGCCGCGGCGGGCATGTTGCGCTGAACGCTTGAACGGGCTGGAAAACAACGGATTTCCAGCCCGGATTTTGCTGTTGTTTTTCTTCCAAATCCAATGCTGATGCGGCTCTCCGGGCGATATCGCCTGATGAAATCGATTTGTTCGGACGAGGCCTGCGTCTTGCGGTAAAGTGGGGCTGTCTTACGAAAAGGCTTTTGGTGCTTGTCAAAACCACTGTGTTTTTGTACAGTAGTTTTTATGGCACGCACCGATCATTCTTTTCCCGCCGGTTCTGGGTCCCCGGCTGCCGCCCCCGCCGCCTTGCGCGGTCGGGGTGCGGTTACTAATGTTCGGCATCGCTTTCAGCGCGATGACCGTGTCCAGGTCGACGACGGCTGGTCCGCTTCCGGTCTGCCCGCGGATTTCGTCGAGTCCGTCCCCGAATTTTCTTCCGATGCCTCGTCCCCCGCGCGGGTCATTCCGATCCTGCCGGATTCGCGCCTGGCGCCCGCCGCTCCCAAAACCACGGTCACGGCCGAAGAAGCGCGCAAGATGCTGTCGCGCAACGATTCGCCCGACATTCCCTTCGATGTGGCCGTCAATCCGTATCGGGGTTGCGAACATGGCTGCGTGTACTGCTACGCCCGGCCCACGCATTCCTACCTGGGGATGTCTCCCGGGCTGGACTTCGAAACCCGGCTGGTGGCCAAGGCCAATGCCGTACAGGCGCTCCGAGCCGAGCTCAGCCGCCCCGGCTATAAGCCGTCGCCCATCAACATCGGTTCCGCTACGGACGCCTACCAGCCCATCGAACGCGAATGGCGGCTGACCCGCGGCTTGCTCGAACTGATGCTGGAAACCCGGCATCCCCTCACCATCGTCACGAAGAACGCGCTGGTCGCCCGCGACGTGGACTTGCTGGCCGCGCTGGCCGAACAGAAGCTCGTGGTCGTCTACATGAGCATCACGTCGCTGGACGCCGGCATGGCGCGCACGCTGGAACCCCGTGCCGCCGCGCCCTGGCGCCGGCTGGAGACCGTGCGCACCCTGACCGAAGCCGGCGTGCCGGTGGGCGTGCTGGTGGCGCCGGTCATCCCGTTCATCAACGACGAATCCATGGAACACATCCTCCAGGAGTCCAAGGCGGCCGGCGCGCATTACGCCAGCTACACCGTCTTGCGCCTGCCGTGGGAGGTCAAGACCCTGTTCGAGGACTGGCTGAACGCCCATTTCCCCGACCGCGCCCAGCGCGTGCTGCACCGCATTGAAGACCTGCGCAATGGCCGCCGCAACGACCCGAATTTTGGCTCCCGCATGCGCGGCACCGGGATCTGGGCCGATCTGCTGCGCCAACGGTTCGCCGTGGCCACCCGAAAGCTTGGGCTGAACCGCCATCGCCTTGCCCTGGACTGCGACCGTTTCCAGCCGCCGCTGGCCCCGAATGCGACGCCGTCGCTGTTCGCCGCGGCCGCGTCGGGTGCGTCCGCCGCGTCCACTTCCGATTTCCAATCCCCGGTTGGCGCGCAAGCGTCTTCAGGGGTCCCCTTTTCTGATGGGTTGCCGGCAGTCAGCGGCGCAGTGGGCCGCGGTGCGCGTCAACTGCGCGCAATGGCCGCGGGCCAGTTGTCATTGTTCGATTGATTGCCGGTCGATACCGCGGTGCTCGCCGCGGCATGGAATCGTTTCTCCAAGGAGTTCCTATGAACACCGCTGATATTTCCGTCTTGTCGGACGAGCTTGCCGTTTCGCTGAACCCGCTGCGCCGTGGCGCGCATCGCGCCCGCGCGGTTTGCGCCAAGCTGGCGGGCCTGGCCATGCCCTGGACCACGTCCTCGGCCGACGCCGAGCCGCGCCATCGTGTGCGCCCGGGCTCCATGCCGGCCCGGTGGCCGTTCCCGCCGGCACCGGTGGACGAAGGCGTCGCAGGCCAGGCGGCGGCGCTGCCGGTGTCGGCGCCGACGGTTCGCCCCGCCGCGCCGATGGCGCCGGTAGTGACCAGCGTGCCCGCCGCGCCCGCCGTGCGCGAGCGCAGCCTGGGTAACGCCACGGTCGAACCCGTGACGTCCCAGGTCACCATGAAGGCCATGGTGATTGACGTGGTGATGGTGTTGGCCTGGGGGGCAATCATCCCCGGCTTGATGTGGCTGGGCGCGGCCGCCGGGTTCTGAACGGCCGGAATGCGTACCGAACGGCCGGGACGGCCTAGCTGGAACCCAGCAGGATGACGCCCGCCAGGATGGACAGGCAACCGGCAAGACGGCCGGGACCCACCTTTTCGCGCAGCAGGAACATGCCGGCCAAGGTGCCCAGCATCATGGACATTTCGCGTGCAGGGGCCACCAGGCTTAGCGGCGCGCCGTTGCGCAAGGCGTAAAGCACCAGGATGTATCCCAACGGCGACAGCAGGCCTACGGCCAGCGCCAGATGCCAGTGCCCGCGCATGGATTCCCACGCCTGAGCGCGCCGGCCCACCATGTGGGGGGTCATCATGACCGTGCGGGTCACGCAGGTGAACCAGTCGAACAGCACCGGGCTGATCAGCAACACCTTGACGCCGTAGGCGTCAACCACGGTATAGGCGGCGATGAACAGGCCGATCACCACGCCCCAGCGCACCCCTACCCAGGCCTGCGCCTGCTTGAAGATGGCCAGCCGACCCTGGGTCGCGATCAGCAGCACGCCGATCACTACGCACAGCATGCCGATGATGCCCGTGCTGGTGGCGGGTTCGCCCAACAGCAGGAAGGCGCCAGTGGTGGAAAGCAAGGGTCCCGTGCCGCGGGCGATGGGGTACACCACAGACAGGTCGGCCACCTGATAGCCGCGCTGCAGGCACAGGCTGTAGCCCAGATGCAACAAGCTGGACGTCAGGATGGCGGCCACGACGGGCCAGGTCCAGGTCATGCCGTCGTGCATCAGCACCCAGATCACCCAGGGCGCATACAGCACCGAGGCGCACAGTCCGTACGCGAAGACGAACGGGGCGCCCACCATGGCCGCGCGCTTGGCAAGCAGATTCCACGTTGCGTGGGCCATCGCCGCCAGGACGACCAATAACAGGGACGTATACGACATGAGGGAACAGCGTCAGATGACGTGTTTGTTACAGAAGTGGCAAGGGTACAGCAAAGCCACAGGAAGGTCGCCATTCTACTAGACGCTCAGGCGAATTTTTGGTGTAGAATCATTGGTTTGCCAAATCTCATCCTCTGCTTGCGGTACGAGTATTGCGCGTAGACCCTTCGGGTTGCCGGCAATACACACGCGTAGCCAGCCCCGCGGTTTGCCCCAGTGGCCCGCCCCGATGGCCAGCTTCACGTGAACAACATCGAACGGCAAAAGTTTTAGTCCGCAAAGACATGATGATCTAGGAGTTCTAATGAACCTTATCGCTATCCTGGAACAGGAAGAAATTGCCCGTCTGACCGGCGGCCAAGCCAAGCCTGAATTTGCTCCTGGTGACACCGTCATCGTGAGCGTGAACGTCGTTGAAGGCACCCGCAAGCGCGTGCAGGCTTTCGAAGGCGTTGTCATCGCCAAGCGCAACCGCGGCCTGAACTCCGCGTTCACCGTGCGCAAGATTTCGTCGGGTGAAGCCGTGGAACGTACGTTCCAGCTGTACTCGCCGCAAATCGCCGGCATCGAAGTCAAGCGCCGCGGCGACGTGCGCCGCGCCAAGCTGTACTACCTGCGCAACCGCTCGGGCAAGTCGGCGCGTATCAAGGAAAAGCTGGTCAGCAAGCAAGCCTCGGCGGCTTGATCGCTTATCGGCACACGGCCCTACCAGTGTCGGACGTCCGCGCCATTCAGCGTTTCCGTCCGGCACAGGTTTCCGGGTTAAAAAGGCACCTGCGAGGGTGCCTTTTTCTTTTTGCAAAGCCGAATGTCTGATTCCTCGTATTCCGCGCGGCCCAGAAGGCCGCTCGCTCGTCCCGGTTTCGACCCCGCGACGCAACCGTGGGTGGTGGCCAACGAGTCCTTGCCGGCCGTGCCCGCCAGCCTGCTGACCCCGGATTCTCTACGGGGCACGCTCAGCCAGCCGTCCACCTGGACGCTGGAGCTTTCGCGTGACAACGATCTGCGCTATCCAGGCCGCGAAGGCACGCCCGTGCCCGCCGCCGTGTTGATTCCGCTGGTCACCCGCGAGAGCGGCGTGCACATCATGCTGACTCAGCGCGCCGCGCATCTGCATGACCATGCCGGCCAGATCAGTTTTCCCGGCGGGCGCATCGAAACCAGCGATTCGACACCTGTGGCCGCGGCCCTGCGCGAGGCGCAGGAGGAAACGGGCTTGCCCGCCAATCATGTGGAAGTGCTGGGCAGCATGCCGCCGTACCTGACGGCGACGGGTTTTTCGATCATTCCCGTGGTGTCGCTGGTGCGCCCGGGTTTCGACTTGGCACCCGACGCGTTCGAGGTGGCGGAAGTGTTCGAAGTGCCGCTGTCCTTCCTGATGGACCCCGCCAACCATCGCCTGTACGAAGCGCGGTTGGACGACGGGCGGGTACGCAACTATTACGGCATGCCTTACGGCGACCATTTCATCTGGGGCGCCACCGCCGGCATGCTGCGCAATCTCTATCACCTGGTGCGCAACGGATTGCAGCCGCGCTGACTGCGCCAATTCCTGCACGCCCGCATGAAAAACGGCCCCTGATCGGGGCCGTTTTTCATGCGGGCGGATCTTGCGCCGTCGTTCAGTAACGCTGTTGCCCGGCCAGGTTCTCTTCCAGGATGCGCTCGTACAGCGCATAGCGCAGCGGATTGATCTGGCCTGCCTGTAATGCTGCCAGCACGCCGCAGCCCGGCTCTTGCCGGTGCGTGCAGTTGTAGAAGCGGCATGCTTCGATGGGCTGCGTGAACTCCGGGAAGCCGCGGATGATGTCTTCGCGGGTCAGGTGCTGCAAGCCGAATGCCTGGAATCCCGGCGAGTCGATCAGGTCGCCGCCCGGCGCGGGCAGATGATAAAGCCGCGTGCTGGTCGTGGTGTGCTTGCCCATGTCCAGCGCGGTGGAGTGTTCGCGCGTGGCCGCGCCGGCGCTGGGGATCAGCGCATTGAGCAGCGTGGATTTGCCCATGCCGCTTTGGCCCAGCAGCAGGTTGGTACGGCCGGCCAGGTGCGGCGCCAGCAGGGAATGGACCTTGTCGGGCTCCAGCGCGCTGAGTTCAATGACGGGCACGCCCAGGGCCGCAATGGGCGCCAGGCGCGCACGCGCAGCCGGCAACTCATCGACCAGATCGGTCTTGTTCAGGATGATGAGCGGCGAAATGCCTGCGCTCCAGGCTCCGGCAAGCGCCCGGCCGGTGAGGTCGTCCGAGAAGGTCGGGCGCACGGCGATCACGATCAGCAACTGGTCCACGTTGGAGGCGAACTGCTTGGAGCGCATGTCGTCCGAGCGGTACAGCAGGTTGCTGCGGGGCAGGATGGTGTCGATGGCGCCTTCGTCGTTGCCCTGCGGCGTGATCTGCACGCGGTCGCCCACGGCGGCGCCGGCTTTCTTGCCGCGAGGGAAGCACTTGCGGGTCGAGCCATCGGCCAGTTCCACGGTGTAGTGGCGTCCGTGCGCCGCGATGATGCGGCCTTCGAGCCCGACCGCTGCGGCCGGGGCGCCCGCCGGCGCCTGGTTGGGCGGCTTCTTGCTGCTGTTGTTGCGGGCGTTCATGCGGCGCCCGCCATCAGGTGGCGGATGCGCTCGGCGGCGGGGGGATGGCTGTCGTAGAAGGCGGAGTGCACGGGGTCGGGGGTCAGCGTAGCGGCGTTGTCGTCGTAGAGTTTGACCAGCGCGGAGACCAGGCGTTCCGGCGAACTCTGCTCGGCCGCGTAGCGGTCGGCTTCGAATTCGTCGCGGCGCGAGTACCAGCTGGCCAGCGGCGTGAACATGAAAGTGAAAACAGGAATGACCAGGAAGAACAGCAGCAAGGCCATGGCATCGTTGCGTCCGCCCAATTGCGGCATGACGCCCAGGTCCACATAGAACCAGGGCTGTTGGGCGACCCAGCCCAGGATGGCAAAAAAGGCCAATGCCATCCCGAAACTGAAAATGATGCGCTTGATGATGTGGCGCTTGGCGAAATGGCCTAGTTCATGGGCCAGCACGGCCTCGATCTCGTCGCCGTTCAAGCGGGCCAGCAGGGTGTCGAAAAACACGATGCGGCGCGACCGGCCGAAGCCCGTGAAATAGGCGTTGCCGTGGGCGGAGCGGCGCGAGCCGTCCATCACGAACAGGCCATTGAGCGAAAAACCGCAGCGTTGCGCCAGGCGCTGGATGCGTCCCGCTAGGTCCGGGTCGGACAGCGGGGTGAACTTGTTGAACAGCGGCGCGATGAACATCGGGTAGACGATCAGAAGCGCCAGGTTGAACACGGTCCAAAGCGCCCAGGCCCAGATCCACCAGTAGGCGCCTGCGCTGCCCATCAGCCACAGCACCGCGGCGGCCAGCGGCAAGCCCAGCACGGCGGCCACCAGCAGGCCCTTGGCGGTATCGGCGATGAAGAGCTCGGGCGTCATGCGGTTGAATCCGAAGCGCGCTTCCAGCTTGAACTGGCGCCATAACGTGAACGGCAACCCCAGCACGCCCAGCAGCAATGCGACGGCGACCAGCAGCAGCATCTGGCGCAGGAAGTCGTTGCTGGTAAGCTGGCCTACCAGCAGGTCGATGAACTGCAGTCCGCCCATCAGCGTCAGGCACACCAGCAGGATCGCGTCGTAGGTGCGTTCCAGCATCCCCAGCTTGACGCGCGCCACCGTGTAATCGGCCGCACGCTGGTGGCTGGACAGCCCGATCCGGTGGGAGAATTCCGCAGGCACCTGGTCGCGGTTGCGTACGACGTGGCGGATCTGGCGTGTCGCCAGCCACAGGCGCACGGCAATATCGGTCAGCAGGAAAGCAACGAACAGCAATGTGAACATGGGCGAAGCGGTCGGCTCAAGAAGGGATGTGCGAAAATCGCGCGTTTTATAGGCAAATTATATGGCTGTGAACGAAAATCGCCTGGTTTGGCTCGACATGGAAATGACGGGCCTGGAACCTGAGAAAGAACGCATCATCGAGGTAGCCGTCGTGGTGACGGAGCCGGATCTGACGGTCGTGGCCGAAGGCCCTGTGCTGGTGATCCACCAGCCCGACAGCCTGCTTGACGCCATGGATAACTGGAACAAGTCCACCCACGGCAAGAGCGGCCTGATCGACAAGGTCAAGGCATCGACGGTGTCCGAGGCGCAGGCAGAGGATACGCTGTTGGCGTTCCTTGTGCAGCATGTCCCGGCCGGTAAATCGCCGCTGTGCGGCAACACCATCAGCCAGGACCGCCGCTTCATGTTTGCTTACATGCCGCGCCTGGAACAGTTCTTCCACTACCGCAACCTGGATGTCAGCACGCTGAAGGAACTGGCGCGCCGCTGGGCCCCGGCCGTGTACAAGGGTTTCGAAAAGAAAAGCCGCCACGAAGCGCTGGCGGACATCTACGAATCCATCGACGAGCTCAAGTACTACCGCGAGCACTTCCTGAAGGTGTAAGCGGCGGTCCGGGCCGCGGCGTAAACTGGGTATGACCCATTCGCCGCGCCTTCGCCATGCCGTCTTATCCCGTCGCTCAGATTCGCCGCGCCGAACAGCTTGCCCTGGCTTCCGGCCGGGCGCTGATGCCCCTGGCGGGCCGGGCTGCAGCCGAGTTCATCGCTGCCCGTTTTCCTCCCGACCATACCGTTCTGGCGCTGGCCGGCCCTGGCAATAACGGGGGCGACGCGCTGGAGGCGGCCACACGCCTGCTTGCCTTGGGGTTCGCGGTGCGGGTGTTGCTGCCATCGGACCCGGTCCGGCTGCCCCCCGACGCCGCCCGTGCCTGGTCCGGCTGGCTCGCCGCCGGCGGGCAGGCGCAGTCGGCGCTCACTCCCGGTGACATCCCCGATATCGTCATTGACGGCTTGTTCGGCATCGGATTGAACCGGACGCTGGACGCGGACTGGCAGGCGCTGGTCGATACCGTCAATAGCTGGAATGTGCCGGTGCTGGCCCTGGATGTGCCCAGCGGGATCGACGCCGACACCGGTGCGGCGCTGGGGCGGCCGATCCAGGCGAACTGGACGCTGTCCTTCATTGCCGCCACGGCCGGGCTGAGCCGCCCGGGACCCGGCCAGATCGCGGCCGGTGAACGCCATGTCGATACGCTGGGCGTGACCCTGTCGCCGGACGCCTGACGCCGGCCGTTCAGCCCGGCCGGCCGCCGAAGCGCGCCGCGATGTCTCCCGCCAGCGGCGCATACCGTTCGTTGTCCTGCCCGGCCAGCGCGTCCAGGTGCGTTTCCGACGCGTCGAACACCTTCCAGTAGATCCGCCCGCATAGTTCGCGCGCGGCGTGGCCGGGCCAGTTGTCGGGCAGCATCGGGCCGGGCAGTTGGGGATCGTGCAGGACGATCCGGCGCCAATTGTGCAGCAGCATGACGCGCACGACGAACGCCTCGGACGGCGAGGGCGGTTCTTCCAGCAGCTTTTCCAGCGGGCCGAAGTTGCGCGAGAACTGGCGGTATTGCTCGGCCACGTCGTCCAGGTTCCAGCATTGCGAGGCCAGGCTGGCGATGGGCAGGCCGCCCGCGCCGGCCAGGTCGCGCGCCGACAGCACCAGCGCCCGGTCCGGAATGCCCAGCTTTTCAAGGATGTCGTGCGCCGCCCGCGCCTCGGTATGCGGATGGGCGAACAGCCCGGGCGCGATCATGCCGAAGCCTTCCCAGACCAGTTCGCGGCGCAATTCCGCCCGCTCGGCCAGGCCGTTGCCGGTGCGGGGCAGCGCCACCAGCGTCCATTCCCCGTTCCAGTCTTGCGCCGCGCCCTCGTAGATGCGCTGCGAGGCGTGCGCGGTATGGCGCAGCCCTTGTTCGGAAATCAGGTAGAGGCTGCGGCGCCCATGGCGTTCGGACTGCAGCCAGTTCTGGGCGACCAGGCGGAAGACGCTGGTGCGCAGCAGCCGCTCGTTGATGCCCAGCGGCGCCAGCAGCGCGATCAGGTCGCCCAGCCAGATGGCGCCGCCATGGGGGGCGAGCGCGTCCCCCAGCAAGCTGACGCACAGGGATTTGGCGCGGGGCGGATCGCTTTTCAATAAGCGGGACAGGAAGCGGTCCAGGGGCGACTGAGGGTTTGCCATAAGGGGGGCCGCAAGCGGCCGATATCGGGATCCGCAATATGATACATAAATCCAATGTGATACAGATTTGAGTTTGACAATGGTTTTTTTGTATTAAATAATCCGCCTATGACATGACGGCACTGCGGAACGTTTGCTTTGCGTTTTCGCAAACCGTCTCTAGGAGACAAACATGTACGCTCAACTCGTCGAAACCGGCGTCAAGCAGGTCAAGACCGCGGACCAGCTTGAAGGCCGCGACCAGACGTTCCAGCGCCGCATTGACGACGGCGTGCGCATCGAGGCCAAGGACTGGATGCCGGACGCCTACCGCAAGACGCTGGTCCGCCAGATCTCGCAGCACGCGCACTCGGAAATCGTCGGGATGCTGCCCGAAGGCAACTGGATCACCCGCGCGCCATCGCTCAAGCGCAAGGCCATCCTCCTGGCCAAGGTGCAGGACGAAGCCGGCCATGGGCTGTACCTGTACAGCGCCGCGGAGACGCTGGGCGTGTCGCGCGACGACCTGATCGACGACCTGCATGCCGGCCGCGCCAAGTACTCCAGCATCTTCAATTACCCCACGCTCAGCTGGGCCGACATCGGCATGATCGGCTGGCTGGTCGACGGCTCGGCCATCATCAACCAGATCCCCCTGTGCCGCTGTTCCTACGGCCCGTATGCGCGGGCCATGGTGCGCGTCTGTAAGGAGGAGTCCTTCCATCAGCGCCAGGGCTACGACCTGCTGATGCAGATGTGCCTGCACGGCACGCCCGAACAGAAGGCGATGGTTCAGGACTCGCTGAACCGCTGGTGGTGGCCCGCGCTGATGATGTTCGGCCCGTCGGACGCCGACTCGCCCAACAGCGCCCAGTCCATGGCGTGGAAGATCAAGCTCTTCTCGAATGACGAGCTGCGCCAGAAGATGGTCGACCAGACCGTGCCGCAGGCCGAATACCTGGGACTGACGGTGCCGGATCCCGAACTGAAGTGGAACGCCGAGCGCGGCCACTATGACTTCGGCGAGATCGACTGGAGCGAGTTCTATGCGGTGCTCAAGGGCAATGGCCCTTGCAACCGGGAACGCCTGGCCGCGCGCGTCAAGGCGCACGAAGACGGCGCCTGGGTGCGCGACGCGCTCGTCGCCTACGCGGACAAGCAGGCGCAGCGCAAGGCCGCCTGATGAACTCGACCCCGAAGCGCCGCGCGCCGCCCCTTCGACGGGGCGCGATTGCGCCGGGGCGTCGATAGCCGAGTTTCCGGGTTCATTCTTCCAACCATTGCAGACCAGGGCGCGCGGTGCGCGCCCCGCATTCCAAGGACATCCATCATGAGCAAAGACTGGCCTTTGTGGGAAGTATTCATCCGCAGCCAGCACGGCCTGGCGCACAAGCACGTCGGCAGCCTGCACGCGTCGGACGCCGAAATGGCGATCAACCACGCCCGCGACGTTTATACGCGCCGCAACGAGGGCCTGAGCATCTGGGTCGTGCGCGCCTCCGATATCTCGGCCAGCAGCCCTGGCGACAAGGAGCCGCTGTTCGAACCGGCCAACAGCAAGGTCTACCGGCATCCCACGTTTTTCCCGATGCCCGAAGAAATCAAGCACATGTAAGGCGGCGGGGAGACATGGACAAGACTTTGTTTGAATACCTGCTGCGCCTCGGCGATTCGTCGCTGATCCTGTCGCAGCGCCTGGGCGCCTGGACGGGCCATGGCCCGATCCTGGAAGAAGACCTTGCGCTGACCAACACGGCGCTGGACCTGCTGGGCCAGGCCCGCATGTGGCTGACGCTGGCGGGCGAAGTCGAAGGCGCCGGCCGCGACGAAGACGCGCTGGCCTACCACCGCGACGCGCACCAGTTCCACAACGTGCTGCTGGTCGAACGCGACAACGGCAACTACGCCGACACCATGGCGCGCCAGTTCCTGTTCGACGTGTGGCACTACTTCCTCTTGCAGCGCCTGGAGCAGTCCTCGGACGAACGCGTGGCCGCCATCGCCGCCAAGTCGATCAAGGAAGTGACCTATCACGTGCGCCGCTCGTCGGACATGGTGGTCCGCCTGGGCGACGGCACGGCAGAAAGCCACGCGAAGATGCAGGCCGCCATCGACGACGCCTGGCGCTTCACCGGCGAACTGTTCGCCGACGACGCCGTGGATCAAGACGTGGCCGCCCGCGGCATCGGCTGCGAGCTGGGCGCCTTGCGCCAGCCGTGGCTTGCCCACGTGCGCGAGGTGCTGGAAGAAGCCACGCTGACCGTGCCGGACGAAACCGCCGCCAACCATCTGGCCTATCGTGGCGGGCGGCAGGGCAAGCACACCGAAGCACTGGGCTACGTGCTGGCGGAAATGCAGTACCTGCCGCGCGCCTATCCAGGAGCCACGTGGTGAACGCGCTGGCGCCCATTTCCGCCGACCAGGTCTACGCCTGGCTGCAAGAGGTTCCCGATCCGGAGATCCCCGTGCTGTCCGTGGTGGACCTGGGCGTGGTGCGCGACGTGTCCTGGGACGGCGATGCCTGTGTCGTGGTCATCACACCCACGTACTCGGGCTGCCCGGCCATGCGCGAGATCACGCAGGACATCCAGCAGACGCTGGCGCGCCACGGCATCGACGAGGTCCGTGTCGAAACCCGTCTGGCGCCCGCCTGGACGACCGACTGGATGAGCGAGAAGGGGCGTGAAGCGCTCAAGGGCTACGGCATCGCCGCGCCCGCCGAACGCGCCATCGACATCTCGGGCATCAGCCGCCGCGCCGCCGCACCCGCCATCGCCTGCCCGCGCTGCGGCTCGCGCGACACGCGGATGGTCAGCAACTTCGGGTCCACGTCATGCAAGGCGCTGTACCGCTGCGTCGCTTGCCGCGAACCCTTCGATTATTTCAAGACTCACTGAGAGCGGTTTCGAGATGAGCCAGAACCAATTTCATTCCTTGAAGGTGGCCTCGGTGGCGCGCAATACGCGCGATGCCGTCGTCGTGACCTTCGATCTGCCGGACACGCTGACCGAGGAATTCGCTTTCCTGCCTGGCCAGTACCTGACCCTGCGCACCCAGCTGAACGGCGAAGAACTGCGCCGCTCGTATTCGATCTGTTCGGCGCCGCACGACAAGCTGTTGCGCGTGGCGATCAAGAAAGTGGACGAGGGCACGTTCTCCAGCTGGGCCAACCAGGAGTTGCAGCCCGGCCAGACGCTGGAAGTCATGGCGCCGGCGGGCAACTTCACGGTCGATTTCTCGCCCGAGAACAAGCGCCACTACGTGGCCTTTGCCGTGGGCAGCGGCATCACGCCGGTGTTCTCGCTGGTCAAGACCGCGCTGTCCACCGAACCGGGCAGCAAGTTCACGCTGTTCTTCGGCAACCGCGCGTCGTCGGCGGTGCTCTTTCGTGAAGAGATCGAAGACCTGAAGAACCTGTACATGGACCGCTTCTCGCTGGTCTACGTGATGAGCCGCGAGTCGCAAGACATCGAACTGTTCAACGGCCGCCTGGACGGCGACAAGGTCGACCAGCTGATGTCCGCCTGGATGAGCCCCGAGGATATCGATTACGCTTTTGTCTGTGGGCCGCAGACCATGACGGAAAGCGTGGTCGAGCGCCTGCAGGCCCGCGGTATTCCGAAGTCGAACATCAAGTTCGAGCTGTTCGGCGCGCCCAAGGGGCCGCGCGCGCTGCGCACCGGCCACGAGGCCCGCCAGGCGCCCGGCAAGGGCCAGTGCGAAGTCACCGTGGTGCAGGACGGCCACAGCCGCAAGTTCGTCATTGAAAAGAATAAAGACAGCGTGCTGGACTCGGCGCTGGCGCAAGGGATCGAGTTGCCGTATTCGTGCAAGGGCGGGGTGTGCTCCACCTGCCGTTGCAAAGTGGTCGAGGGCGAAGTGGACATGGACGCCAACTTCGCCCTGGAAGACTACGAAGTGGCGCGCGGTTTCGTCCTGAGTTGCCAGAGCTTCCCGGTCAGCGACCGCCTGGTCATCGACTTCGACCAGGAAACCTGACCCGGCGCGCGCCAGGCAGACATACCTAATTCATTGGAGAGACACAGTGTCCCAGAAATTCTTCGAACGCCATCAGCCCCTGCTGGAACAATCCCTGGCGGCCGCCGCGCTGCGCGGCTACTGGAGCCCCTTTGCCGAATCGCCCAGCCCCCGCAACTATGGTGAAACCGCCAACGACGACGGCCGTGCGGCCTTCGAAGCGCTCAAGGGCAAGCCGTTCCCGCTGAACCTGCATGACGCCGACGGCACCGTGGGCGGCGAAAAATCGCCCTACGGTTTCGACCTGGGCATCACGTATCCGCACGTGCCCGTCGACAAGCTGATCGCCGCCTCCAAGCGCGCCCTGGACGACTGGCGCCGCGCGGGTCCGCAGGCGTGGGTGGGCGTGTCGCTGGAGATCCTGGCGCGCCTGAACAAGCTCAGCTTCGAGATCGCCTACGCGGTCCAGCACACTACCGGCCAGGGCTTCATGATGGCCTTCCAGGCCGGCGGCCCGCACGCGCAGGACCGCGGCTTCGAGGCCGTGACCTACGCCTGGCAGGAAATGTCGCGCATTCCCGGCGTGGCCATCTGGGAAAAGCCGCAGGGCAAGAACGACCCGATCCGCATGGAAAAGCAGTTCACCGTGGTGCCGCGCGGCGTCGCACTGGTGATCGGCTGCTCGACCTTCCCGACCTGGAATGGCTACCCCGGCATGTTCGCCAGCCTGGCCACCGGCAACACGGTCATCGTGAAGCCGCACCCTGGCGCGATCCTGCCGTTGGCCATTACCGTCAAGGTGGCGCGCGAAGTGCTGCAGGAAGCGGGCTTCGACCCCGATGTCGTGCTGCTGGCCGCGCACGAAGCCGGCGACGACACCGCGCAGAAGCTGGCGCTGGACCCGGCCGTCAAGATCGTCGACTTCACCGGCAGCACCGCCAACGGCGACTGGCTGGAAAATAACGCCCGCCAGGCGCTGGTCTACACCGAGAAGGCCGGCGTCAACCAGGTCATCATCGATTCCACCGCCGACCTGAAGGGCGTGGCGCGCAACCTGGCGTTCTCGCTGGCCCTGTACTCCGGCCAGATGTGCACGGCGCCGCAGAACATCTACGTGCCGCGCGACGGCATCAACACGCCGGAAGGCCGCGTCAGCTTCGAAGACGTCGCCGCCGCTCTGGGCGTGGCGCTTGAGAAGGTCAGCGCCGACGCCGCGAAGGCTGTCGAACTGACCGGCGCGATCCAGAACGAAGGCATCGTCGAGCGCATCGATCGCGCCCGCGCGCTCGGCCTGCCGGTGGTGGCCGACAGCAAGACGCTCGTGCACCCGCAGTTCGAAAACGCCCGCGTCCGCACGCCGCTGCTGCTGCGCACGGAAGCCGGCAACGCCGCCATCGCCCAGGAATGGTTCGGACCCATCGCGTTCGTGGTGGCCACGGATTCCACCGCCCACAGCATCCAGCTGGCGCGCGACAGCGTCATCCAGCACGGCGCCCTGTCCCTGTCCGCCTACACGACGGATGCGCAGGTGGCCGAACAAGTGCAGGACGCGGCCGAAGTGTCCGGCGTGTCGCTGTCGCTCAACTTGACGGGCGCGGTGTTCGTCAATCAGACCGCGGCCTTCAGCGACTTCCATGGCACCGGCGCCAACCCGGCCGCCAATGCAGCGCTGTCCGACGCGGCTTTCGTGTCGAACCGCTTCCGCGTGGTGCAAACCCGCCGTCATGTTTGATCCCACCCCCGAAGCGCTGCGCGCTTCCCCCTCCTGGGGGCGCCGCAGCGGACCGGCAGAGCCGGCTCCGCGCGGCCTCGGTTGGGCGTTACGCAAAATCTCTGATGCGAGTGACGTGCCCGCAATGGATAACTGACATGAGCTACCAAGACATCCAATTCGACCTGTCCGACGGTATCGCGCGCCTGACGCTGAACCGACCGGACAAGCTGAACAGCTTCACCGCCAATATGCATGGCGAAGTGGCCGACGCGTTGACGCGCGTTGAAACCGAAGGCGCGCGCGTCCTGGTCCTGACCGGCGCGGGCCGCGGCTTTTGCGCGGGGCAGGATCTGAGCGAGCGCAAGCCCGCCGAAGACGGCACGCCGCCTGACCTGGGCGAAACCGTCGACAAGTTCTACGGTCCGCTGGTGCGCCGCCTGAATGCCTTGCCGATGCCTGTCGTGGTGGGCGTGAACGGTGTGGCGGCCGGCGCGGGCGCCAACCTGGCGTTCGCCGGCGATATCGTCATCGCCCGCGCTTCGGCCAACTTCATCCAGTCGTTCTGCCGCTTGGGGCTGATTCCGGACACCGGGGGCACCTTCGTGCTGCCGCGCCTGGTCGGCCGCGCGCGCGCCATGGGCCTGGCGATGCTGGGCGACAAGCTCAGCGCCAAGCAGGCCGAAGAATGGGGCTTGATCTGGCAATGCGTGGCGGACGAGGAATTCGACGCCACGCTGGACCGACTGGCCAAGCACTTCTCCACCGCGCCCACCAAGGGCCTGGCGTTCACCAAGCGGGCCATGCAGGCCAGCCTGGGCAACGACCTGTCCACGCAGCTGGACCTGGAACGCGACATGATGCGCGAACTGGGCCGCAGCGCGGATTACGCCGAAGGCGTGGCCGCCTTCCTCGGCAAGCGCGAACCGCAATTCAAGGGGCAATGATGAACGCGCACGTTCCCGCTGTTGAAGTGCCGGCTGATCCCCAGGAACTGGCTCAGGCCGTCGGCACCGTGATGTACGCAGGTGACGCGGCCTCGCAAGGCCTGGACATGAAAGTCGAGGAAATGGCGCCCGGCTACGCGCGCCTGACGATGCGCGTGCGCGCCGACATGTTGAACGGGCACAAGACCTGCCACGGCGGCTTCATTTTCGCCCTGGCCGACAGCGCCTTCGCGTTTTCGTGCAATTCGCGCAATGTCAGCACGGTGGCGTCCGGCTGCACCATCGATTACCTGGCGCCGGGCTTCGAAGGCGATCTGTTGACGGCGGTGGCCCAGGAGCGTTCCCTGGCTGGCCGCACGGGCGTGTACGACGTGACGGTGACCAACCAGGATGGCCGTAATGTCGCGCTGTTTCGCGGGCGCTCTTATCGCATCAAAGGTCAGATCGTCGGCGTTCCCGCCGACGCGTAAGGCAACCTACCAAAGACAAGGCCGCCGCCAGGGCGGCGCGCGCCCGGGGTCCAGGCCCCCGTCGTCGCCCCGGCCGGCGTAAAGAGAATTTCAGGAGAGAGATAACCATGTCCAACACCATGAGCAAGCCGGGGCTGGACCCCATCGAGCATGCCAGCGAGGATGAGCTTCGCGCGTTGCAGCTGCAGCGTTTGAAGTGGACGCTCAAACATGCCTACGAGAACGTCGCGCACTACAAGAAGGCGTTTGACGAAGCGGGCGTGCATCCGGACGATCTGAAGCAGCTGTCCGATATTTCGAAGTTCCCGTTCACGACGAAGAAGGAACTGCGCGAGAACTATCCTTTCGGCATGTTCGCGGTTCCGCGTGAACGGATCTCGCGTATTCATGCGTCCAGCGGCACGACGGGCAAGCCGACGGTGGTGGGCTACACCAAGGGCGATCTGGACAACTGGGCCAATCTGGTTGCGCGTTCGATTCGCGCGGCCGGTGGCAAGCCCGGCGATACGGTGCACGTGGCCTATGGCTACGGCTTGTTCACGGGCGGCCTGGGCGCGCATTACGGTGCCGAGCGCCTGGGCTGCACCGTCATCCCGATGTCGGGCGGGCAGACCGAAAAGCAGGTGCAGCTGATCAGCGATTTCCGTCCGGACATCATCATGGTCACGCCCTCCTATTTCTGCAATATTCTGGAAGAACAGCGCCGCCAGGGCATTGATCCGCGTCAAAGTTCGCTGCGCATCGGCATCTTCGGCGCCGAGCCCTGGACGGGGCAGATGCGTGCCGACATCGAGACCGAAGCCGGCATCGACGCCGTGGACATCTACGGCCTGTCCGAAGTGATGGGGCCGGGCGTGGCCAGCGAATGCGTCGAGACCAAGGATGGCCCGGTGGTCTGGGAAGACCATTTCTACGCCGAAATCATCAACCCGGATACGGGCGAGCCCGTGGCCGACGGCGAACCGGGGGAACTGGTGTTCACGTCGCTGACCAAGGAAGCGATGCCCATCATCCGCTACCGTACGCGCGACCTGACCCGCCTGTTGCCGCCGACCGCGCGCAGCATGCGCCGCATCGGCAAGATCACCGGCCGCAGCGACGACATGCTGATCGTGCGTGGCGTGAACATGTTCCCGACGCAGGTCGAAGAACTGGTACTGAAGATTGCCCAGTTGGCGCCGCACTATCAGCTGGTGCTGTCGCGCACGGGCAATATGGACGAGCTGGAGATCCTGACCGAAGTGCGCGCCGAGTTCTCGGGCCTGTCGGACGCCGAGCGCAATGATCTGGGCCGCCAGTTGCAGCATGCCGTGAAGACGCATATCGGCGTCAGCGCGCGCATCCAGGTGTCGGATTCCGGGCATGTGGAACGCACGCTTACCGGCAAGGCGCGCCGCGTGATCGACAAGCGGCCGAAAGTAGTCTGACCCCACGGTCGGAAACAAGAAAGGCAGCCCTCAGGCTGCCTTTTTTTCTTTGCTTTCGGGGCGTTACGGCTGTGCCATGGTTCGCACGATCCGCCGATACCAGAAGTGCAGCAGGGCGGCGGACAGGGCCAGGCCGACCATCGCCATCAGCCACATGCTGCCCGCCCCGACCGGCGAGCCCGGCACGAGGATATTGCGGACGCCGTCCAGACCGCCTTTGCCGGGGCCGAAGCCGAACCACCAGCCGCCCACCAGGCCGACGCCGGCCAGCGCCACCACCTGCAGCAGCAACGGCACCACCGCGACCTTGTAGGCGCGCAGCAGGTAGGAGTTGATGCACTGCATGGAATCGAACAGGTGGAACAGCGGCAGCACCGCCAGCAGGGTTGTGGCGACGGCCGCCACGCCGGCGTCGTCGGTGTAGGCGGCCAGGATGAGCGGGCGGCCCGCCAGCAGCACGGCCGCCGTCAACAGCGCGCCGATCAAGCCCAGCGCCAGCCCGGCCATGCCGGTGCGGTGCGCATGGGCCAGGTTGCCGGCGCCGATCGCCTGCGCGGTCAGGGCGGCGGTGGCCACGCCCAGCGCCATCGGCATCATGTAGCACAGCGCGGCCAGGTTCGACATGATCTGGTGCCCACCGGTCACGAACGTGCCTTCGCGGGCGACGAGCAAGGCCATGAACGTGAAGGCCGACACTTCCACGAGGTACGAGCCGCCCATGGGGATGCCCAGGCGCAGCAGCTCCTTCAGCGTCTTCCAGTCGGGCTTGCCGATCCGCAGCTGGAAGCGGCGGTAGAAGCGGTCATGGGTGATCACCCACAGGCCCAGCCCCAGGCTCATCCACGACACCAGCGCGGTCGCCAGGCCGGCACCGGTGGCGCCCATGGCGGGCAAGCCAAGCTTGCCGTAGATGAACAACCAGTTGAAGAAGGCCTTGAAGCCGATGGCCGACAGGTTGATCGCCATGACCAGCTTCGGGCGTGACACCGAGGTGCCCAGCGCATAGATGGTACGGAACACCAGCGCGGCAGGCAGGGCAAGCGCCAGCGCCTGGAGGTAAGAGCCGATGCGCTCGCGCACGGCGGGCGCGACCTCGCCGGACATCGACAGCCAGACGTCCGGGAACAGCATCAGGATCGCGCCCACCCCCGACAGGCCCAGCGCCAGCCAGACGCCCTGGCCCCAGCTGCGGCCGACTTCCAGGTTGTTGCCGGCGCCGTAGTGCTGGGCCAGGATGGGAATCAAGGCGTGGACCACGCCCATCAGGCCCACGAAAACGGTGATGTAGATCGAGGCGGACAAGGCCATCGCGGCCAGATCGCTGGCGCTGGAGTGGCCGGTCATGGCGGTGTCCAGCACGCCGAACGAGATGCCGGCCCATTGGCTGATCAGCACGGGCCAGGCCTGCTTGGCGATGCCGCGCAGGGTGGCGCCGAAGGACATCGGCGCCGCGTTCACGGAACTCATCGGTTAGCGCCGACCCGAAGCAGGCGGAATACTTCCTGCCGGTCGGCGCGGCGGCCGCCCTGCCACAGCACGTCGGCGCCATCGCTATACGCGGCGGTGTTGTCGCGCAGGCTCTGGTTGCTGGTCTGCTGCAGGATCAGCGTGCACTTCGCATCGAACGTGAAGCTCAGGTTATTGAAGATCAGGAACGAGGCGCGCTGGCCGCTGCCCAGGCTCAAGCCGCGGACACATTCGCCGGGGCGCGTGTGCTGCGCCAGCGCCTGGGCCAGTTGACCCGAGACGGTGCGGTAGCTGCGGGCATAGTCCACGGCGGGCTGCCACAGCAGCACCAGCAGGATCCACGTCACGGTCAGGCCGCCGGCCGACAGCACGGTGCCGCGCCACAGGGCTTGCGGACGTACGCGCAGGCGCCAGACGACCAGCGCGATCCAGGCCACCGTGAAGATGACTGCCAGCGTGAAGGCGGTCCACGAAATCACGGGTTCATAGCCCGTCGTCTGGCGGGCGATGTTGCGGGAGATCTGGGCCGGCCAGCTGAAGTGCAGCGCCACCCAGCCCAGCCAGGCGGTGGCGGCCGTCAGTGAAAAGCACATGACGGCGAACCAGTCCAGCGTGTTGACGACGCCACGGCGCAGGGTCGGCAGCGAGAACGCGCCCAGCACGGCGCACGGCACCGCCATCAGCACATATTCGGAATCGGTGGCCTCTTCCAGGCCGAACAGCACCAGGGCCGAGCATGCCAGCAGCATCAGCGGCAGCCAGATATGGGGCGCATAGATCCATGCGCGCCAGCGCCAGACGGCCAGCAGCGCCAGCGGCCAGGTCGGCCACAGGTACCAGGGCAGGTCGCGCAGCGTGCGGCCCATATCGTGCCACGACGGCCAGGCGAAGGACGCCAGGTTCCAGGTCTTCCAGTTGCGGATCCAGTACTGGCTGCTTTCGCTGGCCGGAATCCACCAAGCCAGGATCAGCGCGACGGTCACCAGCGTGGCCCACGGCAGCCAGCGCTTGCGCTTCCACAGTTGGCTGCGGGGGTAGAAAGCCAGCAGGGCGCCGATCATGATGGGCGCCGCGCCCACCCAGCCGCGGGTCAGGAAACTGGCCGCCAGGGCGATGCCCAGCGTGGTGGTGCCGGACACGGGGCGGTCGACGCTGCGCGCCAGCGAATAGAAAGCCAGCGCCTGGCACGCCATGATGGCGGGCACGACGGTGGTCTCGTGGGTGCGCTGCAGGATGCCTACGGTGGCCAGCAGCAGCAGCAGGGCCGCGTCCGCCAGCATGCGGCCGTAGTCGCGGGGGGCGGGTTCGCCGCCGAAGGGCAGGGCAAGCGGTTGGGCTTCAGCGCGGCGGCCCAGCAGATAGGTGCCGTACCAGACGCTCATCGCGGTGATGCCGAACCACAGCAGGTTGGGCAGGCGTCCGGCGGTGATGTCGCCGACGAAGGGGCCGAACAGCCAGATGCTGGCCGCGCCCACCCACGTGATCAGCGGCCCTTCCTCGGCATGCGCCAGCAGACCCACTTGCGGCAGTAGCCAGGTGATGCCGCCTTCGCGGATCGCCGTGATCATGGTCGCCAATCCGACCGCATCGTCCGTTTTCCACGGGTCGCGCATGAACAGGCCGGCCACGATATAGGCCAGCGACAAGCCCAGCAGAATCAATCTGGGGAGCTTTGCGGTGGCCACGGACGTGAGCCGGGCCGGAGTGGAAAGAGAAAGTGGGGACACGGGCGTTAATGTAACCGAGTGGTCTGGTTGCGCCAGCCCCCAGCGCGCAACAAGCCGGCTAGGGGGGAAAAAAAAGCAGCCCGGAGGCTGCCTTTTTGCTGTGACTCCCGCGGGAGCGACAGGATCAGGAAGCGGACTTGACCGTGCCAGCCGTACGGGCGAAGCGGGCGCGGAACTTTTCCACACGGCCGGTTTCGACGATACGCGTTTGGGCGCCCGTGTAGAACGGGTGCGATTCGGAGGTCACGTCGCACTTGAAGAGCGGGTACGTCTTGCCGTCGATTTCGACGGTTTCGCGCGTGTGCACGGTCGAACGGGTGATGAACTTGTTGCCCGTTTGCAGGTCGGCGAAAACGACATCGCGGTATTCGGGGTGAATGCCTTCTTTCATGGTGCTTTCCTAGGACTCGCGAGGAGTCTTTCTCAAAGTTGTAGGGTCGCCAGCCAGACCGCGAAAAACCGTTCACACAGAACGTCCACGCGAAGACTCTAGCCACGTATCCAAAAAGTAACCCCAAATTCTAGCATGGGAAATTCCCGATGCGCCAGCGGCCGAAGGCGGCCATGCTCGGCCCGCCTTCGGGATCCAATATGGGGACAGATTAATTAGAGCTCGGTACGCAGCTTCCAGATCTCCGGGAACAGCACGACGTCCAGCATGCGCCGCAGGTAATCGACGCCGGACGTGCCGCCGGTGCCGCGCTTGAAGCCGATGACCCGTTCGACCGTCGTGACGTGGCGGAATCGCCACAGGCGGAACGCGTCTTCCAGGTCGGTCAGCTTTTCGCCCAGCTGATACAGGTCCCAATAGCGGTCAGTGTCGCGGTAGACGGTCAGCCAGGCGGCCTCGACGCCATCCGAGGACTCGTACGGCTGCGTCCAGTCGCGCTCCAGTCGGTCTGCCGGCACGGCCACGCCGTGGCGGGCCAGCAGGCGCAGCGCCTCGTCATACAGCGAGGGGGCCTCGTAGGCGGTGCGCACCTGCGCCAGCAGGTCTTCGCGGTGCGCATGCGGCTTGAGCATGGCCGCGTTCTTGTTGCCCAGCAGGAATTCAACCTGGCGGTACTGATAGCTCTGGAAGCCGCTGGAGCGCGCCAGATACGGACGCAGCGCGGAATACTCGGGCGGCGTCATGGTCGCCAGCACGTCCCAGGCGTGCACCAGCTGCTCCATGATCTTGCTGACGCGCGCCAGCATCTTGAAGGCGGGCTGCAGCCGGTCGGCGGCCACATTGGCGATGGCGGCGCGCAGCTCGTGCAGCATCAGCTTCATCCAGAGTTCGCTGGTCTGGTGCTGGATGATGAACAGCATCTCGTTGTGCTCGGGCGACAGCGGATGCTGCGCGCCCAGCAATTCGTCCAGATGCAGATAGTCGCCATAGGTCATGTCGCGCGTGAAATCCAGCTGCGCTTTTTCCTCGTGGACGATGTCTTCAGGGCGGTGCGGGCAGCTCATGCTCGGCCTCCGTGGCAGGGCGGGGCGGCACGGCGGGCGGATGCGGGCAACGCGCGCCAACCGGGCGCGTAAGGGGGAACGATTCTCATGGTCGAACCTAGTCGAAAACGGGCGGCCAGGGCAGGCCGGCCGCCCAATGGCCAGCGGACCAGCCTACAGTTCGCGCAAGACGGCGCGCACCGGGCTGGCATCGGCCTGGACCAGCGCCAACGGCAGGGCGATCAATTCGTAATCGCCTTCGGGCACATCATCGAGCACCAGGTTTTCCAGTACCCGCATGTCGTGCCGCAATATCGTGTGGTGGCTGTCCAGGGTCTTGCTGGACGCGGGGTCGATGCTGGCGGTATCCAGACCGATCAGCATGACGCCGCGTTCAGCCAGCCATTCGATGGTCTGGGGGGCGTAGGCAGAGAAGTCGTCCGTCCACCAGTGTTGCGCCGCATGCTTGGCGGTGCGCACCAGCACGCGGGGAGGCAGATTCAGGGCCGCATGGGCCAGGTGGTCGGTGGTGATCAGCGGGCCGCAATCAATCGCGTGGATGACGCGGCAGGGGCCCAGGAACGGTTCCAGCGACACCGCGCCGATGGCGGCGGCATCGTTCTGGTAATGCAGCGGCGCATCCGCATGCGCGCCGATGTGCGGCGACAGCGTGATTTCACTGACATTGACCGGACAGCCGGGCGTGAGCGACCACTTCCATTGCTGGCGGTACGGCGTGTCGCCGGGAAAGACAGGCGAAGCCGTGGAGACGGGCGGGGAAATATCCCACAGGCGTTTCATGGTGGCGGGGAGCGGTCGGATGATGCCGGAACAGGTTAAAGCCTAAAGCAATTCAGGGCGGTAGTCTAACGAATTCCGGCTTGCCCCGCCGGCGCTACAAGCCGCCCAGTTCCGCCATGGAGACGACCGCCGCGCCGGCGACGATCAGGTGGTCCAGCAGTTTGATGTCCACCAGCGCCAGGGCCTGCTTCAGTTGCTGGGTGAAGCCGCGGTCGGCCGCGCTGGCTTCGGCCAGGCCGGACGGGTGGTTATGGGCCACGATCAGGGCCGCCGCATGGTGGCGCAGGGCCTCGCGGACCACTTCGCGGGGGTAGACCGACGCTTGCGAGAGCGTCCCGCGCGCCAGTTCGCCCGTGGCGATCACGCGCAACTGGTTGTCCAGATACAGGGCGATGCAGTGCTCGACCCGGCGATGCCCCAGGGCGGTCATGCAATATTGTTTCACCTGAGCGGGATGGCGCAGGGTGCTGCTGCGGGTCAGGTCTTCCTCGATGGCCCGGCGAGCCAGCTCCAGCAAGGCGGCAAGCGTGCAGGATTTGGCCACGCCCAGGCCGGAAACGGTCATCAATTCCTCGGGGGTGGCGCCCAGAAGGCCTCGCAGGCCGGAAAAACGCTCCAGCAGGCGGTTGGACAAGTCCACCACGTTCATCCCGGGAATGCCCGTGCGCAGGGCGACGGCAAGCAGCTCGGCATCCTGGAGCGCGCCGGCCCCATGACGCAGCAGCCGCTCCCGGGGGCGCTCGTGTTTTGACAGCCGCACAGACAATTTCATAAGAGGCTCTAAAATCAAGGTTTATCCAATATCTATACGGTGGCAGATCTTGAGCATCGCCTCTAATGAAGTGAACGTTTTTGTCCGTCAGGATTCCTACCTAACGCTGCATTACCGGATCACCCTGGCTTCGGGGCCCGGCAAGGATTCGGTGTTCGCCGACACCTTCGACGGCCGGCCCGGCACGCTGCAGATGGGCGGCGGCCAGTGGGCGCCGGGTCTGGAAGCCGCGTTGATCGGGCATGCCGAAGGCGAGCGGTTCAGCGTCACGCTGGAGCCGGCCGACGCCTACGGGGAACGCAATCCCGAACTGATCCAGCGCGTCACGCGTGCAATGCTTGCCGAGCACGCCGGCCCCGACGCCGGTTTCGAGCCGGGCGACCTGGTGGAATTCACCGCGCCCAACGGCGGCCGTTATTCGGGCGTCCTGAAAGAGATCAACGACGAGTCGGCGCTGTTCGACTTCAACCACCCGCTCGCGGGCATCAGCTTGCGCGTGGACGTGGCGCTGCTGGGAGTCCTCTGATGAGCAAGGCCGTTACCGCCTCCGACGCCGAAGTCCTGCTGGCGCAGCCGCGCGGCTTCTGTGCCGGCGTGGACCGCGCCATCGACATCGTCGAGCGCGCGATCGAACTGCATGGCGCGCCGATCTACGTGCGCCACGAGATCGTCCATAACCGCTATGTGGTGGAAGACCTGCGCGCCAAGGGCGCGATCTTCATCGACGAGCTGGACGATGCGCCCTCGGGTTCCATCGTCGTGTTCTCGGCGCATGGCGTGTCCAAGGCGGTGCGTGCCGAAGCCGAGTCGCGCGGCTTGCAGGTATTCGACGCGACCTGCCCGCTGGTCACCAAGGTCCATATCGAAGTGGCCCGCATGCGCGCGGCTGGCCGCGAGATCATCATGATCGGCCACAAGGGCCACCCCGAAGTCGAGGGAACGCTGGGCCAGGCGCAAGGCGGCATGTATCTGGTCGAGACCGTGGAAGACGTCGCGGGGCTGGAAGTCAACGACCCGGAAAACCTGGCTTACGTCACGCAGACGACCCTGTCCGTCGATGACGCGGCGGCCGTCTCGAAGGCGCTGAAGGCGCGCTTTCCCAGCATCGTCGAGCCGAAGAAAAGCGATATCTGCTATGCCACCCAGAACCGCCAGGACGCGGTCAAGGTGATGGCGCCCGATTGCGACCTGGTGCTGGTCGTGGGCAGCCCCAACAGCTCGAATTCCAACCGGCTGCGCGAAGTGGCCGAGCGCAAGGGCGTGGCCTCCTACCTGATCGACGGCGCCGATTCCATCGATCCGGCCTGGCTGGTGGACCGCAAGCGCATCGGCGTGACGGCGGGCGCGTCGGCGCCCGAAATCCTGGTGCAGCAGGTGATCGACCGCGTCAAGGAACTGGGCGCGGTGTCGGTGCGCACGATGCCCGGCCTGGAAGAGAATGTGGCGTTTCCGCTTCCCAAGGGCTTGTCGCGCAAGGCCGCGCAGACGGAATCGCTGGAATAGCGCCGGGCGTCATGCGGCGCTGAAAAAAAACAGGCGCCGCACGCGCGGCGCCATCAGCACATCGAGGAGACTTCATGCAGTTGTACAGCTATTTCCGCAGCTCGGCCGCGTACCGGGTGCGCATCGCCCTGAACCTGAAGGGCCTGTCGTACGAATACCTGCCGGTGCACCTGCTGAAGGACGGCGGGCAGCAGTTGTCGGAGGGGTACCGCAAGTTGAACCCGACGGCGCTGGTGCCCACGCTGATCGATGGCGACGCCGTCATCGGGCAATCGCTCGCCATCATCGAATACCTGGAAGAAACCCATCCCCAGGCGCCGCTGCTGCCGGCCGATGCCCTCGGCCGCGCGCGGGTGCGCGACCTGGCGTTGGGTATTGCTTGCGACACGCACCCGCTGAACAACCTGCGCGTGTTGAAGTACCTGAAGCACACGCTGGGCGTGGACGAAGCCGCCAAGAACGCCTGGTACAAGCACTGGGTGCATCAGGGGTTGGAAGCGCTGGAGGCGCAACTGGCGCGGTCCAGCGCTACGGGCCGTTTCTGCCATGGCGACACGCCGACCATCGCCGACCTGTGCCTGGTGCCGCAGGTGGCCAATGCGCAGCGCTTCGAGTGCGACCTCTCAGCGATGCCCAACGTGGTGCGCATTGACGCGGCCTGCCGCGAACTGCCGGCTTTCGCGGACGCCGCGCCGGGCAAGCAGCCCGACGCGGAGTAATCCCGGCGGATCGCTTAGCCGATCTGCACCGGCACGAAGATCTTGTCTTCGCCGCGCTGAACCAGCAGGGCAACGGTCTTGCCCGCCTTGGACAGCGCGTCCTTCACTTGCCCGATGTTGTGCACGGGCACGCCATTCAAGGACAGCAGCACGTCGCCGGGCTCGATGCCCGCCTTGGCGGCCGGGCCGGCCGCGCGCTCGATCAGCAAGCCCTCGGTGCCCGAAGCCTGCTGTTCCTGAGGGCTCAGCGGGCGCAGCGCCAGGCCCAATTGGCCGCGCTGCACGTCCTGGTCGCCTGCCGACGCCTGCGTCTTGTCCTTGGGGATGCCGCCCAGCGTGGCCACCAGTTCCTTCGGGGCGCCGGCGCGCCAGACATCCATCTTGATCTTTTCACCCGGCGAGGCCAGCGTGATCAGGGACGCCAGATCGCCCGAGGACACGATGGTCTTGTCGTCGATCTTGCGGACCACGTCGCCCGGCTGCAGGCCGGCCTTGTCGGCGGCGCTGCCTTTCTCGACGCTCGACACCAGCGCGCCCGACGGCGAGTCCAGCTTGAAGGAGTTGGCCAGGTCCTGGTTGACTTCCTGCACCGTCACGCCCAGCCGCGCATGCTGCACTTTGCCGTGCTCGAGGATCTGGTCCTTGATCTTGTAGGCCACGTCGATGGGGATCGAGAACGACAGGCCCTGGAATCCGCCGGTGCGGCTGTAGATCTGGGAGTTGATGCCCACGACTTCGCCGCGGTCGTTGAACAGCGGGCCGCCCGAATTGCCGGGGTTGACGGCCACGTCCGTCTGGATGAAGGGGACCGACGTGTCGTCGGGCAGCGAACGCCCCTTGGCGCTGACGATGCCTGCGGTGGCAGTGTTTTCCAGGCCGTACGGCGAGCCGATGGCCAGCACCCATTCGCCCACTTGCAGCTGGTTCACGTCGCCCACCTTCACCACGGGCAGGTTCTTGGCGTCGATCTTGAGCACGGCCACGTCGGTCTGCGGATCCGCGCCCAGCACCTTGGCCTTGTACTCGCGGCGGTCGGTCAGCTTGACGGTGACTTCGCGGGCGTCTTGCACGACGTGCGCATTGGTGAGGATGATGCCGTCATTGCTGATGATGAAGCCCGAGCCTTCACCGCGCATCGGCACTTCGCGCGAGGGCATGCGGCCGCGGGATCCAGGGATCTGGCCGAAGAACTGGGCAAAGGGATCATCGTCGTCCGCAGACACCTTGCGGGTGCCGCTGACGCTGATGTTGACGACGGCGGGTCCGAAGTCGCGGGTGATCTGCGCGAAATTGGGCGGGCTCGAGGTATTGATCGTCTGGGGGGCGGTGGCGACGGACGGCGCGTTGGCCGCCATCGACACGCCGCCGGTCACGGCGGTTGCGCCGGCGCCGCCAATGGCGCCAGCGGCCAGCAGCGCCAGCACCAGGCGCGAGGGGGTCAGTTGCGAGGTCTTCATGTCGGCTCCTGCGTTCATGTTTGAGGACATGGCGCTATCTTCGGGCCTGACACTTAGGTGAATCTTAAATTGCCGGACTCTGCGGGCGGGTGAACGTCACCCGGGCGCGCAGCCCCTGTCCGCCCGGCGCGTCTTCCAGGGATATCTCGGCGCCGTGGCGGTCGGCGATGGCGCGGGCGATCGACAGCCCCAGGCCGCTGCCGTGCTGCGTGTTGCCTTCGGCGCGATAGAAACGGTCGAACACGCGCTCGCGTTCGGTGGGCGGTATGCCAGCGCCTTCGTCATCGATCATGAACGACGCCTTGTTCGCCGCCTGCTCCAGATGCAGGCGGATGTGCTTGCCCTCGGGCGTGTGCTTGACGGCGTTGTCCAGCAGGTTGCGCGCCAGCAGCACCAAGGCGTCGCGATGGCCGGTAATCCAGGCTTCCGCCGCCCCGTCCATGTCGATGCTGACCGATTTGGCGTTGGCTTGGGGCAAGGTTTCCGACAGCGCCTGGCGCAGCACGTCGGCCAGGTCCACGGGGGCGGCAGGCGAGGGTTCGGCGGCGCTTTCGTGGCGGGCCATGGACAGCAATTGTTCGACCAGGCGGGTGGCGCGGTCGATGCCCGCCGCCAGGCGTTGTTCGGCCAGTTGGCGGCCTTCAGGGGAGCCGGCGCGTTGCAAGGCCTGCAGTTGCAGGCGCAGCGCGGCCAACGGCGAGCGCAGTTCATGTGCCGCGTCGCCCACGAACTGCTTCTGCTGGGCGAATGCGCCCCGCATGCGTTCCAGCAGCAGGTTCAGCTCCTGGATCAGCGGTTGGATTTCGTCGGGCAAGCCTTGCACGTTGACGGGCGACAGGTCTTCAGGCTGCCGCGCCGCCACCTGGGCGCGGGCGCGCTTGACGGGGCGCAGCGACCAGCTGACCACGCACCAGATGATCAGCATCAGCAAGGGGGCGGCTGCCGCAATGGGGGCGATGGTGCGCAGGGCAAGCGCGCGCGCCATGTGCTTGCGCACGTCCATGTCCTGCGCCACCTGGATCACCTGGAACGGCGTGGCCAGCGAATACACGCGGTACGTCGTGCCTTCCATCCGGGCGTCGGAAAACCCCAGCACGATCTGGTCGGGCAGGGGGCGGCGCGATCTCGAATTGAAAACCCGCAGGCCGTCCGGCGTCCAGATCTGGATGATCAGGTCGTCAGCGACGGGCGAGCCCGCGCCGCGGGAGTGGGTCGGTCCGGTGCTGAGCAACCCGTCGCCGGTTCCCAGCGACAGGGCCGTGCGTTGCAGCAGCGAATCGAAGATGTCGTCGGCTTGCGCCAGCGTGCTGCGGTACGCAATTGCGCCTTGCACCAATGCGCCGACCGCGATGGCGGCCAGCAGGAAGAAAAGCAGACGGGCTCTCAGCGAGTAGCTAAGCCGGATGCTCATGTTTTGGGAATGACATAGCCGACGCCTCTGACGTTCTGGATCAGGTTCGGACCCAGTTTCTTGCGCAGGCCATGAATATAAACCTCAACGGCATTGCTGCTGACGCTGTCTTTCCAGCTATAGAGCTTTTCTTCCAGTTGCGCGCGCGAAAAGATCATGCCGGGGCGGGCGATCAGGGGCTCCAGCACCGCCCATTCGCGGGCGGTCAGCGCAACGGGTGTGCCGTCCACCATGGCCGCGTGCGATTGCGGGTCGATGGTGATGCCATCGTGTTCAAACACCGGCTCGGCGCGTCCGGCGCTGCGGCGGATCAGGGCGCGCATGCGGGCCAGCAGTTCGTCCACGTCGTAGGGTTTGACGATGTAATCGTCTGCGCCCGCGTCCAATCCGGCGATGCGGTCGCTGACGGCGTCCCGCGCGGTGGCGATGAGCACCGGCGTACGGTCCTTGCGCGTGCGCAGGTCGCGCAGCAAGGTCAGGCCATCGCGTTTGGGCAGGCCCAGGTCCAACAGGATCAGGTCGTAGGTGTCGGTGCGCAGGGCCAGTTCCGCGGCGTTGCCGTCCTTGACCCAATCGACGGCGTAATGCTCCGCGCGCAGGCAGTCCAATACGCTTTCACCGATCATGATGTCGTCTTCGACGAGTAGGATGCGCATGGCGGTCTTCGCTTGGTGTTGACGGAAATCCAGCAAGTTGGACGCGCGGCAGGCCGATGGAGTTCCCGTGACCGGGCGCCTGCAAGAGAAGGGAGGGGGCGGAAATGAAAAAAGCAGCCCGAGAGGGCTGCTTTTAGAATTTGGTGCCGGCAATAGGAGTCGAACCTACGACCTTCGCATTACGAATGCGCTGCTCTACCAACTGAGCTATGCCGGCAAGACCATTTGCTTCGATTCTTGCGTGCCGGTGTTGAATTCGGCGATGCTGAAACTGCAAGCAAAACATCTCTGTTCTTCCCAGTTCGCTGCCCTGTTTATGGGGCCTGATCTGGAAAGACCGAAATCATATCAGAGTTTTTTCGAGATGGGAAACAAACGGCCCAAAATTAATAAAAAAAACCGCGATTTGCATGCGCTAAAAATTTAGGTCATAATTACGTTCTTGGCAGATCCCCGATAGCTCAGTCGGTAGAGCGACGGACTGTTAATCCGCAGGTCGCTGGTTCGAGCCCAGCTCGGGGAGCCAAAAGAATTCAATACCGACGCCGTTTTGCGCATCAGCGCAGAACAACATCAAGGGTCATTCACGAAAGTGGGTGGCCCTTTTTGTTTTTCGCGTTACCCCTGCGCTTTTCGCCACCCGCCGCCTCTGAATAGAGCGCTGCGCCGCCATTCCCGCGCGCTGGATTGTCCCAAGCCTTGATTGCCGACGCCCTGTCCTGGGTGGCGCTTTGCATGCACCGTTGCTGTTCCTGCTGGAAGTGTTATGTAATAACATTCTAATTTTGGAGCGAAGCGATGATGCGGATTGATGAGGCAAGACCTTTGCGCGAGGGGCGCCTGCCGGTGACGGTGTTGTCGGGGTTTCTGGGGGCGGGAAAGACGACATTGCTCAACCATGTGTTGAATAACCGCGAGGGACGCCGGGTGGCGGTCATCGTCAATGACATGTCGGAGGTCAACATCGATGCGCGCCTGGTGCGCGAAGGCGGCGCGGCGCTGTCGCGCGCCGACGAAAAGCTGGTCGAGATGAGCAATGGGTGCATCTGCTGCACGCTCCGCGAAGATCTGCTCGTCGAGATCCGCCGCCTGGCCGCCGAGGGGCGTTTCGATTACTTGCTGATTGAGTCCACAGGGATCTCCGAGCCTTTGCCGGTTGCCGAGACCTTCACCTTCCGAGACGAGGACGGGGCCAGTCTGGACGATATCGCCCGGCTGGACACGATGGTCACGGTGGTGGATGCTTTCAACTTCCTGCGGGACTATTCCAGCAGGGATCGCCTGGCCGAGCGTGGCGAAGCGTTGGGTGACGAGGATGCGCGCACCGTGGTCGATCTGCTGATCGAGCAGGTGGAGTTCTGTGATGTCATCGTCTTGAACAAGACCGACTTGGTGGAGGCTGCGGAGCTTGCGCGCCTGGAAGCGATGTTGCACAGCTTGAATCCGCGCGCGGAAATCGTGAAGAGTGAGTTCGGTCGCGTGCCGATGGCGAGCGTGCTGGATACGGGCCGGTTCGATTTCGAAGCCGCGGCGCAGGCGCCGGGCTGGCTGAAGGAGCTGCGGGGCGAACACGTTCCGGAAAGCCAGGAATACGGCATAGGCAGTTTCGTGTTCCGGGCCAGGCGTCCCTTCCATCCGCAGCGTTTCTGGGATTGCATTCATCAGGAATGGCCCGGCGTGGTGCGGTCGAAAGGCTATTTCTGGCTGGTGACGCGTCCGGGGTATGCGGCGTCGTGGTCACAGGCAGGGCCGATCATGCGCCATGGCGCGGTGGGATACTGGTGGGCCGCCCTGCCGCGCGAGCAGTGGCCCGAGGATGCGCAGGCCCGCGCGGCGATCGTGTCGGAATGGGATCCGGTTTATGGCGACCGGTGCCAGGAATTGGTGCTGATCGGCATCGGCATGGACGAGGCGGCATTGCGGGCGCGCCTGCAGGCCTGCTTGATGACGCAGGAAGAAATGACGCGGCCCGCCAGCGAGCTGGCGGCGATAAGGGATCCGTTTCCGGTGTGGGAGCGGCCGCAGAATCCGGGGTAGCGCCCGTTGGGTGAGAGGACATGGACGAGGACAAGCGCATCGGCGTGACGGTGATTTCGGGATTTCTGGGCAGCGGCAAGACCACGCTGCTTAACCGTTTGCTGCACGAGCCGGCCTACGCCGACGCGTTGGTCATCGTCAATGAGTACGGCGACGTCGGCGTCGACCATCATCTGGTGCGCCTGGCGCCGGCCAATGTCGTGCTGATCGAGGGCGGCTGCCTGTGCTGTGTGGTCAGCGGCGCGGTGGTCGATGCGTTGCGCGATCTTTTCATGCTGGCGCTAAGCCGGCGGATCAAGCCGTTCCGGCGCGTGCTGATTGAGACCAGCGGCCTGGCGGACCCCGCGTCGACCCTATTTATGCTCAAGCATGACCGATTCCTGTCCGAGCGGTACGCATACCGCGGCGCGATTGTGGTGGTGGATGTGCGCCACGGAGAAGCGCAATTGGCGACACAGGCCGAGGCGTCGCGGCAATTGGCGCTGGCCGATACCATTGTGCTCAGCAAATCAGACTTGGCGGACGCGGCGCAATTGCGGCGAGTGGAGCAGGCGGTCATGGCCATCAATCCTGGAGCGCAGCGTTGCGTCCAGCGTCAGGACGCCCCGTTGGCAGGTGTCTTGCGGGATGGCCCTGATGCGTTGCTGCGACGCGACGGGGTTGCGCTGGCGAGCTGGCTTCAAGCGTTTGCGCGGCCGGTGGCCGACCGTCATGCGCAGGTCGCCAGTTTCTCGCTGACGCTATCGTCGCCGTTGGGGCGCGCGGCGTTCCTGGCAGGCGTGTCGCGTATCCAGGAGCGCTTCGGGCAAGGGCTGCTGCGGATGAAGGGGCTGGTCTGCTTCGAGGGCGAGGCGCTGCCGTGCGAGGTGCATGGCGTCCATGGCGAACTTTATCCCCTGCGCATGTTGTCGCAATGGCCCGGCGATGAGCGCGCGTCGCATCTGGTCTATATCCTGCGCGGCCTGGACGCGGACAAGGTGCGCGCCGAGGTCTCCGAGGCCCTGGGGCAACTGCCTGCCTGAACGCTGCCACCCCATTCCCGTTGCTGGGCTGCCTGACGCTTTGTCGCTATTTGGGCACGGATGTTGCACGGAAATACGGTATAACCGGTACGGTCTGATGCAAGAACCGAGACAATCATGGATCGTCTGAAAGCCATGCAGGTGTTCGTGGAAGTCGCTGACCGGGGAAGCCTGTCGGCGGCGGCGGTCCATCTGGACATGTCGCGAGCGATGGTGTCGCGGTATCTGGCCGAGATGGAGCAGTGGGTGGGGGTGCGTTTGCTGCACCGCACGACGCGCCGGCTCAGCCTCACGCCCGCCGGCGCGGAAACCTTGCCGCGATGCCGGCAGATGCTCGACATGGTGGGTGACCTGCGCAGCGCGGTCTCCACGCCTGAGGACACGCCACGCGGCCTCTTGCGCATCACGACCAGCATGTCCTTCGGTTCGAGGCATCTGGCCAGCGCGGTCACCGATTACGTCAAGCTGCATCCTGGCACGTCGGTGGATCTGATGCTGGTCGAGCGCGCCGTCAATCTGGTGGAAGAGCGGGTGGACCTGGCTGTGCGGATCACCAACGACCTGGATCCCAACCTGATCGCCCGAAAATTGGCCGTCTGCCGTTCGGTGGTGTGTGCATCGCCGGAATACCTGGCGCGCGAAGGCGTTCCTGCCCGCATCGAAGACCTGTCCTTGCGCAACTGCCTGACGCATTCCTATTTCGGCAAAAGCCTGTGGCGCTTCGAGCGCGACGGCCAGCCTGTGGATGTGCCGGTCAGCGGCAATATCAGTGCGAATGAGGTCTCGGTGCTGTTGAGTGCCGCGCTGGAGGGGGCGGGCATCGCCATGCTGCCCACTTACTATGCGGCCGAATATGTGGCGGCAGGACGCCTGAAGGCCATCCTGCCGCAGTGCAAACCGCAGGAGCTGGGGATTTACGGCGTGTATGCGTCGCGCCGCCAGATGCCGCTGATCCTGCGCTCGATGCTGGATTTTCTGGTGGAACGGCTGGGTTCGGCGCCCTGGGACAAACCCGCTGCGGCGACCGCGGCGCCGCCCGCCGTGTCGCCTTGACCCCGCGGGCTGCGGGTGCCCAGGCTTGAGGCTCGAAGTTATGGCGGTATAATTTGGGCATTGCTTTGGCGGGCGGGGCGCTTTGATCCCGCTTTTCTGCCAGCAAACCATTTTGCGGCGGGCGGTTGTCCGCTAGCATGTAGTCGTCGAAAACATCTAAGAATCGTAAGTCCGGCCTGGGGTTGGCCAACGCATTGCGAAGCCGGTCTTCGTATGCGCGAGGGGGAGCATGGGATTCAGGGGGCGGCAACTGGCCGCCATACCGAATCCGATGCCTGACGATCCGGGTTCTTGATACTGATCGCTGCGGGAGAATGGCGCTGGGTTACCGGCGGATCCCGCAGGCTTGTTGGCGAGTGACGCCAGCTTTTCCAGAATTGCTCAAGGCGTCTGCCGCGATGGAAGTCGGGCAGGCATATCGCCCTATCTTGATCGGTGCGGCTGTTTTGGCGCATGTCCGCCGCGCAGTCCGTCACGCATGGCAATCATCACAGGAATTTTGTGAACATTACGCAAACCAACGCCGTCTGTAGCGGGTCCACTTTCACGGTGGCCCTGCCGGCGGGTGCGGGCGTGATGTCCATCATGGGGTTGGCGGCCGCTGATTCGGCTGGCGCCTTGGCTTTCGGTTTGCCGCGCGCCCAGAACGAGAACGCAACGCGTGTTGCGGTGGCGGCGCGCAATTCGCAAGCTTTTATTTTGCAAACACAAATGAAAAAGGCCCGGCGCATTCGCCAGGCCTTCGTCAATTTGGTTGCGGGGGCAGGATTTGAACCTACGACCTTCGGGTTATGAGCCCGACGAGCTGCCAGACTGCTCCACCCCGCGTCTGAGAAAAGAATATTAACCTTATTTTCAACCTAGCGCAAGTTAGCCCTTTTTGAATTTGAATGTCGATGAACGATAGCGAGGCAATACTCGTGCTGGAAACCGCGCTGCTATGCGCGGTGCAGCCGATGCAACTGTCCGATATGCGCAAGCTATTCGGGGACGATGAACAATTCGACAACAGCAAGCTGCGCGCGCTGTTGGAGACGCTGCAGAGCAATTGGGCCGATGGCGGCCTGGAGCTCGTGCAGCTGGCAAGTGGATGGCGGTTCCAGAGCCGCCCGCACATGCAGCGCTACCTGGAGCGGCTGAGTCCGGAAAAACCGCCCAAGTATTCGCGCGCCGTGATGGAAACCCTCGCGATCGTGGCCTGGCGCCAACCGGTCACGCGTGGCGACATCGAAGATATCCGTGGCGTCACCGTGTCGTCGCAAATCGTGAAGGCGCTGGAGGACCGGGGGTGGATCGAGGTCATCGGGCACCGCGATGCGCCGGGGCGTCCCGCCCTGTTCGGCACGACGCGCCAGTTCCTGGACGATCTGGGCCTGCGGGCGCTGGATGAGCTGCCGCCGCTGGAATCGGCGCAAGCCGCCGCGGCGCTGGCCGGACTGGACCTGGGCGAAGTGCAGCAGCTGACGGGCGAGGGCGCCGCGCCGGCCGAAGCCGCTCCGCAGGACGACGCAACGGTGGCTGCCGGGGGCGAAATCGAAGGCGCGCAAGGTGAAATCCCCGTCGACGCACCGGCCGAAGTGGATGAAAATGGCAATATCCCGGTTGCGGAATTGTCTGTTTCGGAACACGATGCACCCATAGCCCCGGGCGATAGCGTAGAATCCAGCGTTTCGCGCACAGAAGAAGGCGCGGATCCCGCAGACGAACCCACCGTCCGGGAGCAAGCCGAAGGCTTGTCCAATACGCCGACCCCGTCCGGTTTTCCCGACGAAGGGGCCGGCAACGACATTTCCGATATGGCCGCCGACGTAAAAGAGGCCGGTGCTGCAAAGGAAAGTGTCGAGAACGCAAAACACGCGGAACCGACCGAACCGATTGACGAGACCGATCACGCAGCGCCTGGCGCCGCCGGGCACGAGCCCGCCATCGGCCTTGACGAACGTGTTCGGCCCGACCCCGATGCCGCCTCCGCGGCGCCGGGCGAGGCAGATCCGGAGCGGCCTGGCGCCGACCGTGAGTCGGCGTCCCCTGATGATGACGAGCTTGCCCCCGGCAAGCCTACCCAAGTTTGAAATTCGGAGCTGTCCCAGTGACAACGAATACAGCAATGCAGGACGACAATCCCCGTTCGGATGACACCGTTTCCAACGGTCAGCCGGAATCTTCCGCCGCGCGCGAGCCGGCAGCCGAAGGTGAGGCTGGCGCCCGTGGGCGCGGGCGCAAGCTGCGGACGCCGTTCCGCCGCCGCCGCGGTGACGCCCCGGCCGAGCAAGGGCCGGCGGCAGAGGGCCAGCAGTCCGCGGCCGCCGCCGCTCCGGTCGAGTCGCCTGACTCCCGCGGTGGCGAGCAGGAAGCCGAGCAGGCCCTGGCGTACCTCGATTCCGCGGACCGCATGGAGCAGCGCCTGGGCAAGTACCTGAATAGCGATTCGGTCATGCCCAAGCTGCACAAGGTGCTGGCGGATGCCGGTATCGGTTCGCGCCGCGAAATGGAAGAATTGATCGTCGCGGGCCGCGTGTCGGTCAACGGCGAGCCGGCCCATATCGGCCAGCGCGTGGCGCCGAACGACCAAGTCCGCGTCAACGGCAAGCCCATCATGCGCGTGAATACGAAAAAGCCGCCGCGCGTGATCCTGTATCACAAGCCGGCCGGCGAAATCGTCAGCCACGACGACCCGGGCGGCCGTGCCAGCGTCTTTGCGCGCTTGCCCAAGCTGCGCACGGGCAAGTGGCTGTCGGTGGGCCGCCTGGACTTGAATACCGAAGGCCTGCTGATTTTCACGACCTCGGGCGACATGGCCAACCGGATCATGCACCCCCGTTACGGCACGGAGCGCGAATATGCGGTCCGTGTGCTGGGTGAAATGGACGAGGCGCAGCGCCAGTCGCTGGTCGATGGCATCGAGCTCGAAGACGGCCTGGCCGCTTTCGGCGCGCTGGACTACCTGGGTGGCGACGGCAGCAACCGCTGGTATCGCGTGACTTTGCAGGAAGGCCGCAACCGTGAAGTCCGCCGCATGTTCGAAGCGGTCGGCGTGACGGTCAGCCGTCTGATCCGCACCCGTTTCGGTGATGTGGTCCTGCCGCGTACGCTGCGTCGTGGCCGCTGGGAAGAATTGGATGGTTCGCTGGTCACCGCGCTGATGGTCCAGTTGGGACTGTTGCGTGAAGACGACGAATCCGGCGGCAACCGTCGTCGCTCCAAGCAGCCGCAATCGCATGACAGCGCGCTGCCTCCGGGCTTCGGCACCATGGACCGCAACGGCATGAACGGCGCGCGCATCGGTCGCCGCGGCAAGTTGCAAGGCGGCCGCCTGGGCAGCGCGGGCCAAACGGCCGCGTGTCCGTCGGATCCGTTCGGCACCGGCCTGATGATCGCGGGCGGCTATGCCAACGGCCATCCGCTGGCGGCCGAAGGCGCGGGCGGCAATCGCAAGGGCGGCAAGCCTGGCGGCGGCCGTTCGGCAGCATCCTCGAGTGGTGGCCGGCCGGGTGGAAAGCAGGGCGGCAGGCCGGGGGGTAACCAAGGCGGTAAACCGGGCGGCAAGCCTCGTGGTCCGCGTTCGGCAGCGGCCAATGGTCCGTCGGGCGGTGTGGCGTCGGCTGACGCCGCGGTGGGCAATGTGGCCGAAGCCCCGGTGGGTGGTGGCGGCCGCAAGCCCTCGGGCCGCAAGCCTGGCGGCAACAAGCCGGCGGGCGCGGGCGGCGGCAACAGCCGTGGCGGCAAGCCGGCAGGCGCCGGCCGTGGCAGCAAGGCCGATGGTTCGCCCCGCGGCGCAGGTGGCGGCGGCAACAGCAAGGGGCCGGGTGCAGGCGGCAAGCCGCGCGCACCGCGCAGCGCTTCGGCGTCGTCCTCGCCTCGTGGCGATGACTGGCAGCCGCGTGGCGCTTCGGCCCACGAGTCGCGCCTTGGCGTGATGGGCGGACGTGGCCGTCAGGGCCGCTGAACGCCGTCAGGCGGCGCGCAGGGCGCGTCGCCGGGTCCGATGTGTCCCATATAAACGTAAGCCCGTGACGAATCAGGCGTTTTTCCGGTTTATCTGGTAAAATCAATGGTTTTCATGGCTTCGCGTCATTGCTTTTTGTGTGGCAATGGCGTTTGGCGTGGCTGCAAGCAGGGCGCGAGCAAGGGCGCAGGCAAATAATGCAGGCAATCAAGCAAGCGATGACGGCAGGCAGCAGCCAGCGTTGTGCCGCATGAGTGTGCGCTTCAAGTCAGCCTGTAGGCTGGGCGCAGTAGGCGGTAGGCAAGAGCAGTTGGCATCGGCGTTGCGCCAAGTGCCGTCGGGCCCGGATTGACGGGTTGGGGCGGGACTGTGTGGGGGAAACCCGTGGCGCAATCCACAAATTAGGTCGCAATATAGGGCGCTGCCCAGCATTGCTCCTTACGTGTAGTAGGGAAGCGGCTGGGCTCTGCGCAATATCGGTGGGCTGGGCGTGCAGCCCATTTTTTTTGAGTATATGGCTGATTTATTCGCATTGACCGAAGAGGCTTTGGCCGGCATGGACCTCGAACTCGTAGACGTCGAGCGTGCCGCCCTGGGCCTTTTGCGCGTGACGATCGATCGGGTCGGCGGTGTGCGCATCGAAGACTGTGAGCAGGTGTCTCGCCAATTGTCGCGGGTGTTCGAAGTCGAGAACATCGACTACAAGCGGCTGGAAGTCGGCTCGCCGGGCATTGACCGCCCGCTGCGCAACGAGAACGAGTTCCGCCGTTTCGCTGGCGAGCGCATCGAAATCAAGCTGCGCGAGGCATTAGACGGACGTAAGGTCTTCTCCGGCACGCTGACTGTGCCCGAAGCCGACGCCGCCGCCTCCGACGCCGCTGCTGGCATGCACAAGACCGTGTTCGGTCTCGAATTTGAGGCAAAAAAGAACGATGTCCAGGTTTTGAATTTCACGGTCGATGACATCGAACGTGCAAAACTGGATCCCGTTCTGGATTTCAAGGGCAAAAAGCGATGAGTCGCGAAATTCTTCTGTTGGTCGATGCCTTGGCGCGTGAAAAGAACGTCACGCGCGACGTCGTGTTCGGTGCACTGGAAAGTGCGCTGGCCTCGGCCATGAAAAAGCGCTTCAAGGATGATGCGGACATTCGTGTCGCCATCGATAGGGAAACCGGCGATCACGAGGGCTTCCGCCGTTGGCTGGTCGTGCCGGACGAAGCCGGGCTGCAAGAACCCGACAAGCAGGAAATGCTGTCGGATGCAGTGGAAATCGTTCCTGGCATCCAGGAAGGCGAATACATCGAAGAGCCGCTCGAGCCCATCGAATTCGGCCGTATCGGCGCGCAGGCGGCCAAGCAGGCCATTCTGCAAAAGATCCGTGACGCCGAACGCGAACAGGTGCTGAACGACTTCCTGGACCGTGGCGAAACCATCGTGTCCGGAACGATCAAGCGCATGGACAAGGGCGACGCCATTGTCGAGACGGGCAAGATCGAAGCGCGCCTGCCGCGTTCCGAAATGATCCCGAAGGAAAACCTCCGGGTTGCCGACCGCGTCCGCGCTTTCGTGTTGCGTGTTGACCACGCCGCGCGTGGCCAGCAAGTGATCCTGTCGCGCACCTCGCCCGAGTTCATTCGCCAGTTGTTCGAGAACGAAGTTCCGGAAATCGAACAGGGCCTGCTGGAGATCAAGGCAGCCGCCCGCGATGCCGGCGTGCGTGCGAAGATCGCCGTGGTGGCTTACGATAAGCGTATCGACCCCATCGGCACGTGTGTGGGCATGCGCGGTTCGCGTGTAACCGCGGTTCGCAACGAGCTGGGCGGCGAGCAGGTCGATATCGTGCTGTGGTCGGAAGACCCCGCGCAGTTTGTCATTGGCGCTCTGGCGCCGGCCAACGTCGAATCGATCGTCGTTGATGAAGACAAGCATGCGATGGACGTTGTTGTCGACGAAGAAAACCTGCCCAAGGCCATCGGCGCCAAGGGTCAGAACGTGCGCCTGGCGTCCGAACTGACCGGCTGGCAGATCAACATCATGACGCCGGAAGAAAGCCTGAACCGTCAGGAAGTCGAGCGGTCGGGCCTGCGCGCCACGTTCATGAGCAAGCTGGACGTCGATGAAGAAGTCGCCGACATCCTGATCGACGAAGGTTTCACCGGTATCGAGGAAATCGCTTACGTGCCCATGCAGGAACTGCTGGAAATCGAAGCGTTTGACGAAGACACCATCAATGAATTGCGCGCCCGTGCCCGCAACGCGCTGCTGACTGAGGCAATTGCCCAGGAAGAGCGCCTTGAGACCGCACAGGATTTGCTTGAACTCGAAGGCATGACGCAAGAACTGGCTGGCAAGCTGGCCGAGCGTCAAGTGCATACGCGTGATGATCTGGCCGAACTGGCAACGGACGAACTGGCGGAAATCGCCGGCTTGACCGAGCAGGAAGCCAGCGACCTCATCATGCGTGCCCGCGCCCATTGGTTCGACGAAGAATAACCAAAAGGACACGGGTCTGCGGTGGGTAGTGCTGGATGTATCCACCGCAAGTTCACGTTGTTTGTAATAGCTGCATATAGGGAAGAGAGAGCCTAATGTCGAGTAACACCGTCGCCCAGTTCGCTACCGAGCTGAAAATGCCTGCCAATGTGCTGCTGGATCAGCTGCGCTCGGCTGGCGTTGACCTCAAATCGGTTGACGATTCCGTCACCGACAGCGACAAGGCGAAATTGCTCGAATCGCTGCGTCGCGCCCATGGCGCGACCGAAGGCAAGAAGATCACCCTGACGCGCCGCCAGACGTCCGAAATCCGGCAGGCTGACGCCACCGGCCGTTCGCGCACGATTCAGGTCGAAGTGCGCAAGAAGCGCGTGTTCGTCAAGCGTGATCCCTCCGAAATCGCCCTGGAACAGGCCGCGTCCGCGCGTGCCGAAGATGAAGCCTCCGTCGAAGACGAGCAGCAGGTGTCCGCGCCGGCTGCACCCGAGGCTCCTGCCGTGGTCGAGCCTCGCGAGACCACTCCCGTCGAAGCGGAGGCTCCGGCCCCCGTCCAGGCGGAAGAGCCCGTTGCTGTAGAAGCGCCCGCGCCGGTTGAAGCGCCCGCGCCTGTTGAATCCGTCGCGGCCGAAGTGCCCGCCCCCGTCGAGGCGAAAGCCCCCGAAGTCCAGGCCCAGCCTGAACCCGAACCGACGCCGGCGCCTGCTCCTGCCGAGCCCGTGGCCGAAGAGGCCAAGCCCGAAGTTAAGACTGAATCCACCGAGCCCCTGGCTGAAGAAGCCAAGCCGGAACCCGTTGTGCTAGCTAATAAGTCAGAAACATCTTCCTCCCAGGCCAACGCGCCTGTCGCCCAGGCTCAGCCTGCTGCGAAGTCCGAACCCGTCAAATCCGCCGCGCCCGCACCGGCCGCGCCTACGCCCGCAGCCCCTGCTGCCCGGGTAGGCAACCGTGCCGACAACCGCCGCGCCGGCCCGCCGCTTGCCGCCTCCGCCACGTCGGCAGGCCGCGATGAGGCCCGCCGTGCCGCCGAGGCTGAAGCCGCCGCGCTGCGTGAAATGCTGAACCGTCCCCGCAAGGTGCTGCGCGCGCCCGAACCGGAGGCGCCCGCCGCCCCCGCGGCTGCGCCGATTTCGGGCACGCTGCACAAGCCGGCTGGCAAGCCGGGCGCCACGCCTGGTGCCAAGAAGGACGCCAAGCCCGCCGCTCCCGGCGCGAAAAAGACCATCAAGACCGCCGAAGTCGCTTCGACCTGGTCTGATGACGCATCGCGCAAGAAGCCCGCCGACAAGCCGGCCGCTCCGGCCAGCCGTGATGGCTGGCGCGCAGGCGGCAAGGGTGGTGGCAAGGGCGGCGGCCGTGGTGGCCGCAACCAGCAGAACGACCGCCGCAACGAGCCGGCACCGCAAGAATTCATTGCACGCGAAGTCCACGTGCCGGAAACCATCAGCGTGGCCGACCTGGCCCACAAGATGTCCGTCAAGGCCGCCGAGGTCATCAAGCAATTGATGAAGCTGGGCCAGATGGTCACCATCAACCAGGTGCTGGACCAGGAAACGGCCATGATCGTGGTCGAGGAACTGGGCCACGTGGCGATCGCCGCCAAGCTGGATGACCCGGAAGCGTTCCTGGACGAAACCGCCACGGTTTCCGAAGCCGAGCAGCTGCCGCGCGCTCCGGTCGTGACCGTCATGGGCCACGTCGACCACGGCAAGACCTCGCTGCTGGATTACATCCGCCGCGCCAAGGTTGCCGCGGGCGAAGCCGGCGGCATTACGCAGCACATCGGTGCCTACCACGTTCAGACCGAGCGCGGCATGGTGACCTTCCTTGACACCCCGGGCCACGAGGCGTTCACCGCCATGCGTGCCCGCGGCGCCAAGGCGACCGACATCGTGATCCTGGTGGTGGCTTCCGACGACGGCGTGATGCCGCAAACGCGTGAAGCCATCCACCATGCCAAGGCTGCGGGCGTGCCCATGGTCGTGGCCGTGACCAAGATCGACAAGCCGTCGGCCAACCCGGAACGCGTCAAGCAGGAACTGGTTGCCGAACAGGTCGTGCCGGAAGAATACGGTGGCGACGTGCCGTTCGTGGGCGTGTCCGCCAAGACCGGCGAAGGCATCGACGATCTGCTCGAAAACGTGCTGCTGCAAGCCGAAGTGCTGGAATTGAAGGCACCGGTTGAAGCGGCCGCCAAGGGCCTGGTCATCGAAGCCCGTCTGGACAAGGGCCGTGGCCCGGTCGCGACGATCCTGGTGCAGAGCGGCACGCTCAAGCGCGGCGACGTGGTGCTGGCCGGCGCAAGCTTCGGCCGCGTCCGCGCCATGCTGGACGAGAACGGCAAGCCGATCCAATCGGCCGGCCCGTCGATCCCGGTGGAAATCCAGGGTCTGACCGAAGTGCCCGCCGCCGGCGACGAGCTGATGGCGCTGTCCGACGAGCGCAAGGCGCGCGAAATCGCGCTGTTCCGCCAAGGCAAGTTCCGCGACGTCAAGCTGGCCCGCCAACAGGCCGCCAAGCTGGAATCGATGTTCGACAACCTGGGCGAAGGCACGCAAACGCTTACGCTTATCGTCAAGACCGACGTGCAGGGTTCGCAGGAAGCGCTGGTGCAGTCGCTGGTCAAGCTGTCGACCGACGAAGTCCGTGTGCAAGTGGTGCACGCGGCTGTCGGCGGCATCTCGGAAACCGACATCAACCTGGCCATCGCCTCGAATGCGGTCGTGATCGGCTTCAACGTGCGTGCGGAAGCAAGCGCCAAGAAGCTGGCCGAGAACAACGGCATCGACGTGCGCTACTACAACATCATCTATGACGCCGTGGATGAAGTGAAGGCAGCCATGTCGGGCATGCTGGCGCCCGAGAAGAAAGAAGAAATCATCGGCCTGGTCGAGATCCGCGAGGTCTACAGCATCTCGCGCCTCGGCAACATCGCGGGTTGTATGGTGCTTGACGGCATCGTGCGTCGCGACTCCCAGGTACGCCTGCTGCGCAACAACGTGGTTCACTGGACGGGGCATCTGGAATCGCTGCGCCGCTTCAAGGACGACGTCAAGGAAGTCAAGTCGGGCTTCGATTGCGGTCTTACGCTGCGCGGCAACAACGACATCCAGGTGGGCGACCAGCTGGAAGTCTTTGAAATCAAGGAAATCGCGCGTACGCTGTAAAGCGTCCGCGAGGCATTATTGCTAATGAGCCGTCACAAGTCCAAAGCCATCCCCGGCCGCAATTTGCGGTTGGCCGACCAGATCCAGAAGGATCTGGCCGGGATCATCCAGCGCGAGATCGATATGACTCGCGCGGGGCTGATCACGCTCTCTGGTGTGGAACTGTCGACCGACTACGCGCATGCCAAGGTGTGGTTCACGGTTTTGGGCGCTGAGCCCGAAGCCGCGACCGCCTTGCTGAACGAGAAAGCCGGTTGGCTGCACTCGCAGCTCTACAAGCTGCTGCACATTCACACTGTCCCCACTTTGCGTTTCTTCCACGACGAGCAGATTGCCCGTGGCATCGAAATGTCGATCCTGATCGACCGCGCAAACCGGCCCGGCCCCCACTCGGGCGTGCCCGACGAACCTGAAGACCAGTCCTGATCGGGCTGTCGTCACTGCTCTAAACACGGATTCCGACGATGGCTAAACGACGCGGGCTTGCGCTCGACGGTGTGCTGTTGCTCGACAAACCCGTAGGTTTGTCGAGCAACCACGCTTTACAACGCGCCAAGCGTGCCATGGATGCGGCGAAAGCCGGCCACACGGGCACGCTGGACCCCTTCGCCACCGGCTTGCTGGTGTGCTGCATGGGACGCGCGACCAAGATTTCCGGCGCGATGCTCAACGCCGACAAGGCATATCGCGCTACGCTGCAATTTGGCAGTGAAACCGATTCTGGCGATCTGACCGGCAATGTCGTGTCGACCGCCGAACCGGGGTTTGCGGTAGAGGAACAGGCACTGCGCGACGCGCTGTCACGTTTCTCGGGCACGATCGAGCAGATCCCGCCGATGTACTCCGCGCTCAAGCGCGACGGCAAGCCGTTGTACGAGTACGCGCGTGCCGGCATCGAGTTGGAACGCGCACCGCGCCAGATCACGATTCACCGCATCGAGCTGCTGTCCCTGTCGGGGACGCAGGCAGAGATCGATGTGGCTTGCAGTAAAGGCACATACATCCGGACACTGGCCCAGGACATCGGGCGCGTGCTGGGCTGTTACGCCCACCTGACGGCGCTGCGGCGCACGCATGTCGGGCCATTTTCTCTGGAACGCGCCGTTGAGCTGGAAGCCTTGCAGGCCATGCCAGACCCCAAGCAGGCATTGCTTGCACTGAACGAATTGCCGGAGGGCTTGCTGCCCTCCACCCTGACCTTAAAGGACTCGCTATGACTCGCGCCTTGCGCAACGTCGCCATCATCGCCCACGTGGACCACGGTAAAACAACCCTGGTCGACCAGCTGCTGCGCCAATCCGGCACCTTCCGCGAAAACCAGGCGCTGACCGAACGGGTCATGGACTCGAACGATCTGGAAAAAGAACGCGGCATCACGATTCTGGCCAAGAACTGTGCCGTTGAATACGAAGGCACGCACATCAACATCGTCGACACCCCGGGACACGCGGACTTCGGTGGCGAAGTCGAACGCGTGCTGTCCATGGTTGACGGCGTGCTGCTGCTGGTGGACGCCGTCGAAGGCCCGATGCCGCAGACCATTTTCGTGACCCGCAAGGCGCTGGCCCTGGGCCTGAAGCCGATCGTCGTGGTCAACAAGGTCGACCGTCCGGGCGCCCGTACCGACTTCGTCATCAACGCCACGTTCGACCTGTTCGACAAGCTGGGCGCGACCGAAGAGCAGCTGGACTTCCCGGTGGTGTACGCCTCGGGCCTGTCGGGCTACGCCGGCCTGACGCCGGACGTGCGCGAAGGCAACATGCGTCCGCTGTTCGAAGCCATCCTGCAGCACGTGCCGCAACGCGACGACGATCCCAACGGTCCGTTGCAGATGCAGATCATCTCGCTGGACTACAACAGCTACGTCGGCAAGATCGGCGTGGGCCGCATCAACCGTGGCCGTATGCGCCCCGGCATGGAAGTGGCTTACAAGTTCGGTCCGGAAGGCCAGGGCGGCCGCGGCCGCATCAACCAGGTACTGAAGTTCCATGGCCTGGAGCGCATCGTGGTGGATGAAGCTGAAGCCGGCGACATCGTGCTGATCAACGGTATCGAAGAACTGGGCATCGGCTGCACCGTCACCGACGCGACCACGCAGGAAGCCCTGCCGATGCTGCGCATCGACGAACCGACGCTGACCATGAACTTCATGGTGAACACGTCGCCGCTGGCCGGCCGCGAAGGCAAGTTCGTGACCAGCCGCCAAGTGCGCGACCGCCTGGACCGCGAGCTGAAGTCCAACGTGGCGCTGCGTGTGCGCGACACGGGCGACGACACGGTGTTCGAAGTGTCGGGCCGCGGTGAACTGCACCTGACGATTCTGCTGGAAACGATGCGCCGCGAAGGCTACGAGCTGGCCGTGTCGCGCCCGCGCGTGGTGTTCAAGGACATCGACGGCGTGAAGTGCGAGCCGTTCGAATCGCTGACGGTCGACGTCGAAGACGCCCACCAGGGCGGCGTGATGGAAGAACTGGGCCGCCGCAAGGGCGACCTGCAGGACATGCAGCCGGACGGCCGTGGCCGTACCCGCCTGGAATACCTGATCCCGGCCCGTGGCCTGATCGGCTTCCAGAACGAGTTCCTGACGCTGACGCGCGGCACGGGCTTGATGAGCCACATCTTCCATGAATACGCCCCGGTCAAGGAAGGTTCGATCGGCGAGCGTCGCAACGGCGTGCTGATCAGCCAGGACAACGGCGACGCCGTGGCCTACGCCCTGTGGAAGCTGCAGGACCGCGGCCGCATGTTCGTGAGCCCGGGCGATGCGCTGTACGAAGGCATGATCATCGGCATCCACAGCCGTGACAACGACCTGGTCGTGAACCCGATCAAGGGCAAGCAGCTGACCAACGTGCGCGCCTCGGGCACCGACGAAGCCGTGCGCCTGGTTCCGCCGATCCAGATGTCGCTGGAATACGCCGTGGAATTCATCGATGACGACGAACTCGTGGAAATCACGCCGAAGTCGATCCGCCTGCGCAAGCGCTACCTGCTGGAAAACGAACGCAAGCGCGCTGCGCGCGACGCAGCCGTCTAAGCGAAACGGGGGCTAGTCGTCCCCGCGTTTCGGTAGTACGCGAAAAAGCCGCACACCTTCGGGTGTGCGGCTTTTTTTTTGCCGGGAAGCCTAGACGCCGTTTTGCTGGTGCCGGTATTCCTGCGTTGCACCGCCGTAGCCGTAGGCCGCCGCCCGCGCGTCGATCACATGGACGTAGGAGCATTCGTGCAGTTCGCCCAGGATCTCCTGGAACGACGCATAGATCTCCTTGATGAAGCGCGCCTTCTCGGCCTTGGTGTTGGTCTCGTCGGTGACGCTGATGTCCAGGTGGAAGGCGTTCTTGCCCAGATCGGACAGCGGGTGGCCGCCGATGAACCACAAGTCATGCGGGATGTGCTGCAGCGTAATGGCGATCACGGGAAGCTTCTTGCCCAGTACAGACTGGGTCAGGCCCGCCACGGAATCGACGACGCGGCGGTTGATGGCGGCATCGGACTGGCCGGAGAGATGGACGACGATGTGAGGCATGAGAGGCTCCTGATTGGGTAGGTGTGAGGCCAGTGTAGGAACCTTGTTGACATCGGAAAAGCGGGAATTTACGATTTCAACCATCGTTTAATCCGTTGGATGAGCCATGTCGGGATTTGATCTGGACCAGTTGCGCACGCTGGTTGCCGTGCTGGATTCCGGCAGCCTGACGGCGGCCGCGCCCAAGGTGTTTTTGTCCCAATCGTCGGTCAGCGAGCAGATGCGCAAACTGGAAGACCGCGCGGGGCAGCCTTTGCTGGTTCGGGGCAAGGCGGGCGTCGCCGCAACGCCCGCCGGCGAACGCCTGTTGGCGCACGCGCGCGCCATCCTGGCGCTGAGCGACGAGGCCTATCGCGACTTGCGGGGCGTGGCGTTGCGAGGCGAATTGCGCTTGTGCATCACGGACTATTTCCGCCCCGGCGACGTGGCGCGGATGCTGCGGCGCCTGAACGAGCAGTATCCGCAGGTGCGCCTGCACGTCACGATCATGAAGAGCGGCGCCATCGAGGCCGCTTATGAGCGGGGCGAGATCGACGTCGGCATATCGATGTCGATCCAGGAGCGCGGCGCGCCGCGTGCCCGGGCGCAGGGCGCCCTGCTGCGGCGCGAGCCCTTGCTATGGATGGCGGCGGAAGGGGCGGGTCCACAAGCGGGCGAGTCCTTGCCGCTGCTGGTGTTGCCGGAGACGTGCGCGTTGCGCCAGTACGTCGAGCGGTTGTTGTCGCGCCGGGGCGTGCCCTATGCGGTGGCGCATGTAGCCTCCGGCGTGGCGGGTTTGCAGCTGGCCATTTCAGCCGGCTTGGGCGTGGCCTGCCTGAACGAATCGGCGCTGGCGCCGGGCATTGCGCGCCTGCACGCCCCCGGACTGCCGGCCTTGCCGGCGGTGGAATTCCGCTTGTTGCCAGCGAGGGCCGGCGAAAGCGAATTCATGGGACTGGCGCGCGAGGCCATCATCAAGACGATGCGCTGATTTGCGCGTCAGCGGCAGAGCCAATCCAGGAAATCGCGGCCGGGGCCTTGGGCGCGGACAATGGCGCCGATCGGCGCGAACGATCCCGGCGATTCGATCGCCACGCGCTGGAAATGGCCGTGCTGGAGATACCAGTTGGCCAACGTCAGCGGCACCATCGCCAGGGCCTGCTGCGCGTGCATGACGGCGATCAGCAACGGCATGGGCGGCGCGGCGCTGGCCAGCCGGCAACGGCGGGGGACCACGCCGGCGCGCTCGAAGAACGCCGTGAACACGGCATGGATGGCGAGTTCGGGGCGAGGTTCGATCCATAGCTGCGAGGCGACCTGTTCCAGCGTGGGGACGCATCCGGGCATCAGCAAGGGGTGCCCGGCCGTCGCGACGATCACGGCGGCATCCTGTTGCAGGGGCACGAACTCCAGCCCGGCCGGCACGGCATCCGGCCGGCGGCACAACAGCATGTCGAGGCTGCCGCTGGCCGCCAGCGGCAGCAGGTGTTCCCGGCTGCCTTCCACCACTTCCACATGCAGGTCGGGATGCGCCGTCATGAACGCGGGCAGGCGTTCGGCCAGCAGGCCGCCGCTGGCCGCCGGAATCGCCCCCAGGCGCAGGCTGCCGGCGGCCCCCTCGCGCAAGGCGGCCACGGAGTCGGTGGAGGCGCGCAGGGTCGTTAGCATGCCTCGCGCGCACTCGGCCATCAACTGGCCGCTGCGGGTGGTGCGCATGCCGCGGGCATGGCGTTCGAACAGCCGCACGCCCAGCAGGTCTTCGATGTCGGCCAGGGCATGGGTAGCGGCGGGCTGGCTCAAGCCGATGTGGCTGGCGGCCTGCTGGATGCTGCCGAGGTCGGCGATGCTGGCCAGCAGTTGCAGATGGCGCAGCCGGCCTTTGGCGAGCAGGCGGGAAAGCAGGGTGGCGGGCGCGACGTCCATGACGGTTTAGATATTCAAAATATGAATATATCAACGCATTAATGTATTTGAAATAAGGATATGCCCTGGCCACAATGCAGCGATTCCGTTCTTCGCTTGCGTCCCTAGGAGTGGCTGGTTCATGAAGTCCCGTTTGCTGCATGCCGTAGTTTGCGCTGTCGCCCTCAGCGCGCCTGTTTTCGCCAGCGCCCAGGGCGCGTATCCCTCGCAGCCGGTGCGGCTGATCGTGCCGTTCGCGCCCGGCGGATCCACGGACGTGCTGGCGCGTGCGGTGGCCGACGGCCTGCGCAAGGAATTGGGCCAGAGCGTGGTCGTGGAGAACCGCGCCGGGGCGGGCGGGCTGATCGGCACCGAGGCCGTGGCACGCGCCGAACCGGACGGCTACACCCTGGGCATGGCGACGGTCAGCACCATGGCCGTCAATCCCTTGCTGTACGGCACGCAGCGGGTAGACCCCGCCCGGCAACTGACGCCCGTGGCGTCGGTTGCGACGGTGCCGGTGGTATGGATGGTCAACCCGGCCTTTCCGGCGCAGGATTTTCCGCAGTTCCTGGCTGAGCTGCGTGCGCACCCGGGCAAGTATTCCTTCGGGTCGCCCGGCGTCGGTTCGCTGGGCCACCTGAATCTGGCCGCGATGAACGCCGACCTGAAGGTCGACGTGCTGCACGTGCCCTACCGGGGCATGGGGCCGGCGCTGACCGCCGCGGTCGGTGGCGAGGTGCAGGTGCAGCAGGACCAGTATGCATCGGCGCAATCGCTGATCAAGGCTGGCAAGCTGCGCGCCATCGCGGTGTCGGCACCTGGCCGGTTGGCGGGCATGCCGGAATTGCCGACGCTGGCGGAATTGGGCTACCCGCAGTTGAATGCGCTGGGCCAGACCTGGTTCGGGCTGGTCGCGCCCACCGGCACGCCGGACGCCGTGGTGCAGACGTTGAACCAGGCCGTAGGCCGTGCGCTGGCCGACCCCGCGCTGGTGCAGCGGCTGGCGACGCTGGGCGCGCAGCCGGAGGGCGGCACGCCGCAAGCGTTCGCGCAGCGCATCTCGCAGACGCTGGCCGCGAACCGCAAAATCATTGAAACTGCCGGGATCAAGCTCGACGAATGACAGGCTTTTTTCAAAGAGACAGGATCAGCCCTTTCACTGGAGAAGCAATGGGTGCCATCGACAAACTTGCGCCGTTCATCGACGCGCGCACCGACCGTTACGCCGACCTGAGCGACCGCATCTGGAGCCTGGCCGAGCTGCGTTACGCCGAGCACAAATCGGCCGAACTGCACATCGCGATGCTGGAGGAATCGGGCTTTCGCATTACGCGGGATGCCGCCGGCATCCCTACCGCGTTCGTGGCCGAAGCGGGCCAGGGCGGCCCGGTCATCGGTATTCTGGGCGAGTACGACGCGCTGTCCGGCCTGAGCCAGGAAAGCGGTGCGTTCGCCTGCCAGCCGTCGCCCGAGACGCCCAACGGCAACGGCCACGGTTGCGGCCACCACCTGCTGGGCACGGCCGCGCATTTCGCCGCGGTGGCGGTCAAGGAATTCCTGGAAGCCAACCAGTTGCCGGGCACGATCCGCTTCTACGGCTGTCCGGCAGAAGAGGGCGGATCGGGCAAAACCTTCATGGCGCGCGCGGGCCTGTTCGACGATCTGGATGCGGCTCTGACCTGGCATCCTGCCTCGCATACAGGGATCTTTCACCAGTCGTCGCTGGCCAATATCCAGGCCTATTTCCGCTTCCGCGGGATTGCCGCGCACGCGGCGAATTCGCCTCACCTTGGCCGCAGCGCGCTGGACGCGGTGGAACTGATGAATGTGGGCGTGAACTATCTGCGCGAGCACATGGTGCCGGATGCGCGCGTGCATTACGCCGTGACCAATAGCGGCGGCATTTCGCCGAACGTGGTGCAGGCCCGCGCCGAAGTCCTGTACCTGGTGCGCGCGCCGGTCAATTCGCAGGCATCGGAACTGTACGAGCGCGTGAAGAACGTGGCGCGAGGCGCGGCGTTGATGACGGGGTGCGAGCTGGACATCGTGTTCGACAAGGCGTGTTCGAACTACATGCCGAACCGCGTGCTGAACGAGGTGATGTACGCCAACATGCAGGCGCTGCAAGGGCCCGCCTACACGCCGGGCGAAGAGCAGACCGCGCGGCGGATGTGGGATTCCATCACGGAAGACGACATCGATAACGCGGGCAAGAACCTGGGCGCGGTGCTGCGCAACCCCACTCCGCTGTTCTCCGGCGTGGCGCCGTTTGATCCGGCCAAGACCGAGATCACCTATGGTTCCACGGACGTCGGCGATGTCAGCTGGGTGACGCCCACGGCGCAGTGCTGGGGCGCCTGCTACGCCTACGGCACGCCTTTTCATTCCTGGCAGATGGTGGCGCAGGGCAAGCTGTCCATGGCGCACAAGGGCATGGTGCACGCGGCCAAGATCATTGCGGCGACCGCCGCCGATCTGTACACGCAGCCCGACGCGCTGGCCCGGGCCAAGGAAGAACTGCTGGACGCGCGCCGCGGCCAGCCTTACGCGTGTCCCATCCCGGCCGAGGTCGTGCCGGCGTTCATGCGGAAGTGAAAAATGCCCCCTCGGGGGCATTTTTCATGGGGTGGAGAAGTGCGTTCAGGCCGGCAGGGACGGCGCGTATTGCGCGTCCGAGTTGACCTTTTCGTGGAACTCGACCACCCGGCGGACCACCTTGACGGGATCGTCTTCGATGATGAAGAGGTCCAGGTCGTGCGCGCCGATCATGCCGTTGGCCAGCACCTGGCCGCCCAGCCATTCGACCAGGCCCGACCAGTATTCGCTACCCACCAGGACGATGGGCGCGGGCGGGACCTTGCCCGTCTGGATCAGCGTCAACGCTTCGAAGAGCTCATCCAGCGTGCCGAAGCCGCCAGGCATCGCCACGTAGGCGAAGCTGTGCATGAAGAACGTGGCCTTGCGCGAAAAGAAATATTCGAACGACAGGCTGATGGTCTGGTATTCGTTGTTGTGCGCTTCGTGCGGCAGGCTGATGTTCAGCCCGATGCTGGTGCCGCCCGCCTCGAAAGCGCCTTTGTTGGCTGCCTCCATGATGCCGGGGCCGCCCCCGGCGATGACCGCGAACCCGGCGCCGGCGAGGGCGGCCGAGATGGCGATGGTGGTTTCATAATGGGGGGAATTGCGACTGACTCGTGCACTGCCGAAGACGCTGACTGCGGGCCCGATGTTCGCGAGCTTGTCTGCCGCCGTCCGTATCTCTGACATAATCAGCGGAATTTGTTTGTTGGCGGGTGTTTCCGCAGTTATTGCCATATCTGCCTTTGTAACCATGAAAAAAACCTTATTACTGGTCGACGGTTCAAGTTACTTGTACCGCGCTTTCCACGCTATGCCTGATTTGCGCAATGCGCAAGGCGAACCTACGGGTGCGCTCTACGGCGTGGTGAACATGTTGCGCAAGCTTGTATCTGACCACAAGGCAGAGTATGCCGCATGTATTTTCGATGCACGCGGCAAGACCTTCCGGGACGATTTGTATCCCGAGTACAAGTCGCACCGTCCTCCCATGCCGGAGGACCTGGCGGCGCAGATCGAACCCATCCACCGCGCCGTGCGCGCGCTGGGCTGGCCGGTGCTGGCCATCGAGGGCGTGGAAGCGGACGACGTGATCGGCACGCTGGCCAAGCGCGCGGCCGAGCACGACGTGCACACCATCGTCTCCACCGGCGACAAGGACCTGGCGCAACTGGTCAACAGCCACGTCACGCTCGTCAACACCATGACTGGCGAAGTACTGGACGAGCCCGGCGTGGTCAACAAGTTCGGCGTGCCGCCCGACCGCATCGTCGACTACCTGATGCTGGTGGGCGACACGGTGGACAACGTGCCGGGCGTGACCAAGGTCGGCCCCAAGACCGCGGTCAAGTGGCTGACGGAATTCGGTTCCATCGACAAGCTGGTCGAAGGCGCCGACGGTATCAAGGGCGTGGCCGGCAGCAACCTGCGCGAAGCCATCCCGAATTTCCCGTTGACGCGCCAGCTGCTGACGGTGAAGTACGACTGCGACCTGACCGGCCACGTCGAAAGCGTGGACGACCTGACGCCGCGCGAACGCGACGACGCCACGCTGACCGAACTGTACGAACGTTACGGTTTCCGCACCTGGTTGCGGGACCTGACGGGCGACGCCGAGCGTGTGCCTGCCGGCGACGCGCGCATTGCGGTCGAGGCGCCCGCGGCGCCCACCGAATTGGACTACCGCATCATCGCCGACTGGGCCGAATTCGACGCCTGGTTCGACAAACTGCAAAACGCGTCCCTGGTGGCGCTGGACACCGAGACCACGTCGCTCGACCAGATGCAGGCCAAGCTTGTCGGCTTGTCCCTGGCGGTGGAGCCGGGCGTGGCCTGCTACATCCCCGTGGCGCATCGCGGTCCCGATGGCGCGACGCAATTGCCCAAGGCCGAGGTGCTGGCGCGCCTGAAGCCGTGGCTTGAGGACGCCTCGCGCGCCAAGCTGCTGCATCACGCCAAGTACGACGCCCATGTGTTCGCCAACGAAGGCATCAAGCTGGCAGGCATCGCCGAAGACACGATGCTCGAAGCGTACGTGCTGGAGTCCCATCGCGGCGTGGGCCTGAACGATCTGGCCCAGCGTTATCTGGGCCGCAGCGGCGTGTCCTACGAGGACCTGTGCGGCAAGGGCGCCAAGCAGATCGGCTTTGATGAAGTGGCCGTCGACAAGGCCGGCCACTACGCCGCCGAAGACGCTGATTTCACGTTGCAGCTGCATCAGGTCCTGCGCCCGATGGTGGCGGCCGACGAAGGGCTGAACCGCGTCTACCAGCTGGAGATCCAGGTGTCGGCGGTGCTGACCACGATCGAGCGCAATGGCGTGAAGGTCGATGCGGCCGAGCTTGGCCGCCAAAGCCACAAGCTGGGCCAGGAAATGCTGCGCCTGGAGCAAAAGGCCTATGAGCTTGCCGGCCAGCCTTTCAACCTGAATTCCCCCAAGCAGTTGGGCGAGATCCTGTTCGACCGCATGCAGCTGCCGGTGGTGCGCAAGACCGCGGGCGGCGCGCCGTCGACGGACGAAGACGTGCTGACCAAGCTGGCGCAGGACTACCCGTTGCCGCAGGTGCTGCTGGAATACCGGGGCCTGTCCAAGCTGAAGTCGACCTACACCGACAAGCTGCCCCGCATGATCAACCCGGACACCGGGCGCGTGCACACGCGCTACGCGCAAGCCGCGGTGATCACGGGCCGCCTGGCGTCGTCCGATCCCAACCTGCAGAACATCCCGGTGCGCACCGAGGCCGGCCGCCGCGTGCGCGAAGCCTTCATCGCCGAACAGGGCTTGCTGCTGTCGGCCGACTATTCGCAGATCGAGCTGCGCATCATGGCGCACGTCTCCGACGACGCCAACCTGCAGCGCGCGTTCGCCGCGGGCGAGGACATCCACCGCGCCACGGCCTCGGAAGTGTTCGGCGTGCCGCTGGCGGACGTGTCGAGCGAGCAGCGCCGCGCGGCCAAGGCCATCAACTTCGGCCTGATCTACGGCATGGGCGTGTTTGGCCTGGCGTCCAACCTGGGCATCACGCGCGATGCGGCGCAAGCGTATATCGACCGCTATTTCGCCCGCTATCCCGGCGTGGCGATGTACATGGAAAACACCCGCCGGCTGGCGCGCGAGCAGGGCTACGTGGAAACCGTGTTCGGGCGCCGCCTGCAACTGCCGGAGATCCGTGGGGCCTCGGGTCCGCGCCGGCAGGGGGCGGAACGGGCGGCCATCAACGCGCCCATGCAGGGTACCGCCGCCGACCTGATCAAGATGGCCATGGTGGCCGTGCAGGATTGGCTGGAAGCCGAAAAGCTGCAAACCCGCATGATCATGCAGGTGCACGACGAACTGGTGCTGGAAGCGCCGGACGCCGAGATCGAGCTGGTCAAGGAAGCGCTGCCACGGCTGATGTGCAACGTAGCCGAGTTGCGCGTGCCCCTGGTTGCCGAGGTGGGGATGGGCAAGAACTGGGAACAGGCGCACTAAGCGCGCGCCTGGCCGCCCGCAAGACCGGTGGGCCGCCTTCGGGCGGCCCATTTCCGATTTTGGGATTGCAACAATATAATGTTGCGCTTCCCCCGCCTATATTGCGTCCCCCAAATGTTGCTGCTCTGGGTCCTGCTTGCCACCGTCACCGGTGGCCTTATCGCCGTCCTTGTCGCCAGTTGGCTGGCCTACAAGGTGTTTGCCCAATACCTGCATCACATGGTCAGCCTGTCGGTGGGCGTGCTGCTGTCGGTGGCGCTCTTGCACTTGCTGCCCGAGGCCTTCGAGGGGGCGGTGGGCGACGCCCATGCGCTGTTCGGCCTGATGCTGGCGTCGTTGATCGGCTTCTTCGTGCTGGAGAAAATCGCGTTGCTGCGCCACAGCCATCACCACGAGGGCGACGGCCACCACCATCACAAGGGCCATGACCACCACGAAGCGGGGCGTGGCGGGGTGCTGATCCTGATCGGCAGTTCGCTGCACAACCTGTGCGACGGCGTGCTGGTCGCAGCCGCGTTCCTGACCGATCCGGTGCTGGGCGTCCTGACGGCCGCATCCATCATCGTGCACGAAGTGCCGCACAAGCTGAGCGACTTCGTCGTGCTGCTCAATGCGGGGCTGGCGCGCCGCCGTGCCTTTTCGCTGATCCTGTTCACCAGCTTGTGTTCAGCCGTGGGCGGCATAATAGGGTACTTCGTGCTTCAGCAGGCGCAGGGCTGGGTGCCCTATGTGCTGGTGATCGCCGCCAGCAGCTTCCTGTATATCTCGGTTGCCGACCTGATGCCGCAGATGCACGAACGGGTGTCCCTTTCGGACGCCGTCCCGCAATTGCTGCTGGTGGGCGTGGGCGTGGCGCTGATCTATAGCGTGACGACGCTGATGCACGGGCATGAGCATGGAACCGACGCCGCTCGCGGCGCGCCCCATGCGGAGCATTCCCACACGCACTAGGGACGCGTACGGTAACGGGAGGCCCGGTGTCGTTGATCCCTACACAGGAGTACTCCATGAGTTTTTCCGCCGCCGCCGGCAACGTCGCTCCCACCGTCATCCATACGGACACCCAGGGCCTGGTCCACGGGGATTTCCAACTGCCCGTGGCTGATGGCACCATCGCCGCCTATTACGCCGCGCCTGAAGGCCGCCGCGACCTGCCCATCGTGCTGGTCGTGCAAGAGATCTTCGGCGTGCACGAGCACATCAAGGACATCTGCCGCCGGGTCGCCAAGGCCGGCTACCTGGCGGTGGCCGCCAACCTCTACGAGCGCCAGGGCGATGCGTCGGTCTATACCGACATCCCCAAGCTCATTGCCGAACTGGTCAGCAAGGTGCCGGACGAGCAGGTGTTCGCGGACCTGGATGCCAGCGTGGCCTGGGCCGCGCAGCACGGCGGCGACGCCCGCCGCGTGGCGGTGACGGGCTTTTGCTGGGGCGGGCGCCTGACGTGGATGTACGCCGCGCACAACCCCAACGTGCGCGCCGCCGTCGCCTGGTATGGCAAGCTCAGCGTCGGCCACGGCCCGCTGATCAAGCGCTTCGCCTATAACGTGGTCAACGAGCTGCATGGCCCGGTGCTGGGGCTGTACGGCGCCAAGGACGCCAGCATCCCGGTGGCTGACATCGAGACGATGAAGACCAAGCTGGCCAACGGCAACGCCGCGGCCAAGCAGTCGGAATTCGTGGTGTACCCGGACGCCGACCACGCTTTCATGGCCGACTACCGCGCCAGCTACAAGCCCGACGCCGCGAAGGACGGGTGGAAGCGGATGGTGGAGTGGTTCCAGCGGTATCTGTAACTGGAACGTATG
>NZ_DBHKZA010000016.1:0-16884 GCF_057314935.1 Achromobacter sp. | reverse complement strand
GTAGTGAGCGCGGCGTGGGGGCCATTAATTCCCGGCTTCCCGCAGGCGGCTGGGCAAGAGTTCGCCGTGGCGGGCCAGTAGCGGATAGGCCGCCGCTCCCACCAGGTGAGAGTTGATCCCCTTCATGTCGCGCAGGATGTCCAGGTACAGCGCGCCGACTTCGGCCGCATCCACCTGGCCGGCCTTGATCTTCTGCAGGTGCGTGTCCGCCGCCTGGGTTTCGATCGTGCGGAAGCGGGCTTTTTCCCCGGCCAGCGCGCGGGCCTGGCGCAGGTCGTCGTTGACGAAGAGCGCGGCCGCCTGGCGTTCATTGGCGATCAACTGGCCCAGGGTGTCGTCCAGGCTGGCGCGCTGCTCGGGCGAGAAGGTCCAGCCCTGCTTGCGCAACTTGGCCACGTGGCTGAGCAGGCCGTGGTGGGCGATGTCGCCCGCGTGGCCGATATTGCTGGTGAAGGCCAGGATATCGTCCATGCGCTGCACGTCGTCGCGCGTCATGTTTTCCTGGTCCAGCGTGGCCAGATACGTCGTGATGGCGTTTTCCAGCTTGTCCAGCGCGGCATCCAGCTGGCGTGCCTGCACCATGCGGTGACGGTTGTCGCGCTTGAAGCCGGCCCGGGCGTAGAGCAGCAGCGTTTGCACCATGTCGGCCATGCGCAGCGCCTCGCGGGCCGCGTTGCCCAGCGCCACGGCAGGCACATCGTGCGCCCATTCATCCAGATATTGGGGACGGGAAGGATCGTTCGGGTCGGCGCGTTTGGGCAGCCAGCGGGTGAGCAAGGCGGCGTAGGGCGTCAAGAGCGGCAGGAACACCAGGGCGATCACCGCATTGAACAGCGTGTGGAAGTTGGCGACGGCGCGCGCCGGGTCGCTGGCCATTTCGCTCATCAGCGGTTGCAGCACCGGCAGCAGCAGCAAGCCGGCCAGCACGCCCAGCACCCGGGTCAACAGGTTGCCCAGCGGCAGGCGGCGCGCGGCGGGGTCGTCGCCCGTCACGCCTTCGATCATCGGATTGATGGCGGTGCCCAGGTTGGCGCCCAGCACCAGCGCAAAGGCCACGTGGGGCGCGACCATGTGGTGGCTGGCCAGCGACATGACCAGCACGACGACCGCCACGCTGGAGTGCGCGGCCCAGGTGAAGGCGGCCGACAGCAGCACCGCGGCGACCGGCTGGGTGGCCAGGGCGTCCAGGATCATGCCCAGCATGGGGGCGGTCTGGAAGGGCTCGAACAGTTCGACCAGCTGGTGCAGAGACAGCAGCAGCAGCCCCAGGCCGATGAACACCCGGCCCAGGTCACGGGTGCGGCCGGGCGGATAACGGCGGAACATCCAAACGCCCGCCAGGATCAGGATCGGGGCGAGCGAGGTCAGGTCGAAGGACAGCAGCTGGACGATCAACGTGGTGCCGACGTTGGCGCCCAGCATGGCGGCCAGGGCCGGCACCAGGCCGACGACCCCGCCGGCGGCAAAGCCGGTGATCATCAGGCCGGTGGCTGTGCTGCTCTGCAAGGCGGCGGTAATGCCCAGGCCAGCGGCGAAGGCGCGCAGGCGGGTGCCCAGCGCCTTGCCCAGCGCCGCGCCCAGGGCGGCCCCGAAGGCGCGCTGGACGCCGGTTTGGACCATGTGCACGCCCCAAAGGAGCAATGCGACATAGCCGGCGAAGTCAAGCAGGGTAATAAGTCCAGACATCCAGGGGTGTTCCCGTTCTTTTTATGACAAGAAATAATTCTGTAATGATCGCATGCCTGACTTGGCGGGGAAACCCGTAGCCGTGATACAGCATACGCCCGGCGGGGCTTTGCTGCGCACGGCTGTGGCTACGCGTATCATTGCCTGACTATTCTTTGATGTATTGGAGTTCTGCGTGGCCGTTTCCGTATTCGATCTGTTCAAGATAGGCATTGGCCCGTCTAGCTCCCATACGGTGGGGCCGATGCGGGCCGCCTTGCTGTTCGCGCAAGGCCTGGAACGCGACGGCCTGATGCCGCGCGTGGCCAATGTCCGGGCCGAGCTCTACGGATCGCTGGGCGCCACGGGCAAAGGCCACGGCACCGACAAGGGCGTGCTGCTGGGCCTGATGGGCGAAGCCCCCGATACCGTCGATCCGGCCGCCATCGTCGGCATGGTCGCCTCCGTGCGCGCCAGCCGCCAATTGCCGCTGTTGGGCCGCTACCCGGTTCCCTTCGTGGAAAAAGAGCACATGGTGTTCTACCGTCGCGAGGCGATGGCCGAACACCCCAATGGCATGAAATTCCACGCGCTCGATGCCAATGGCGAGTCGCTGCGCGAGGCGCGCTACCTGTCGGTGGGCGGCGGTTTCGTGGTGACGGCCGGCGCGTCCAACAGCCAGGTCATCGCTGCACACAACCAATTGCCCTATCCCTTCCGCTCGGGCCGCGAACTGCTGACCATGTGCCGCGAAAGCGGGATGTCGGTGGCCCAGCTGATGATGCAGAACGAACTGACCTGGCGCGAAGCCGCGGAAACCAGCAGCGGCCTGGACCGCATCTGGCAAGTCATGCAGGACTGCGTGTCGCGCGGCTGCGGCATCAACTATCCGGAGGCCGACGGCGAATTGCCCGGCCCGCTGCGCGTGCGCCGGCGTGCGCCCGAGCTGTACCGCAACCTGACCCAGCGCGCCGAGCGCACGCTGTCCGATCCCTTGTCCGTGATGGACTGGGTCAACTTGTACGCCATGGCGGTCAACGAAGAGAACGCCGCCGGCGGCCGCGTGGTGACGGCGCCGACCAACGGCGCGGCGGGCATCATCCCGGCGGTGCTGCACTATTACGACCGCTTCGTGCCGGGCTCCAACCGCGAGGGCGTGCGGGAATTCCTGTTGACCGCCGCTGCGGTGGGGTTGCTGTACAAGTACAACGCGTCGCTGTCGGGCGCCGAAGTCGGCTGTCAGGGCGAGGTGGGCGTGGCGTGTTCGATGGCGGCCGGCGGCTTGGCTGCCGCGCTGGGCGGAACGGTGGAGCAGGTCGAGAACGCCGCCGAGATCGGCATGGAACACAACCTGGGCCTGACGTGCGACCCGGTGGGCGGTTTGGTGCAGATCCCCTGTATCGAGCGCAACGCCATGGCCTCCATCAAGGCCGTGAATGCGGCCCGGATGGCGCTGCGCGGCGACGGGCAGCACTATGTGTCGCTGGACTCGGTGATCAAGACCATGCGCGAAACCGGCGCCGACATGAAGACCAAGTACAAGGAAACGGCACGCGGCGGTCTGGCCGTGAACATCGTCGAGTGCTGATGCGCGGCGGATGCCGTCCATGAAAAAGCCCCTCCGTGGAGGGGCTTTTTGCCGCTTGGGCAAGGGGAGCAGGCCGGGGCCGGCTTAGATGACCCGCGCGTTTTGCAGGGCCGCGATGCGGGCCGGGATCGGCGGGTGCGAGGCGAACATGGCCGAGATGCCGCCGCGGCCGGTGATGCCCGAGGCCTCGAAGGACTTGGGCAGGTCGCCCGGTTCCAGGCCGCCCAGGCGGGCCAGGGCGCGGATCATGGGTTCGCGCGCGCCCATCAGGTGAGCCGAACCGGCGTCGGCGCGGTATTCGCGCTGGCGCGAGAACCAGGCCACGATGATCGAGGCCAGCACGCCGAAAATGATTTCACAGACCAGCACGGTGATGTAGTAGCCCGGGCCGATGCCGCGTTCGTTCTTGAACACGACGCGGTCGATGAAGTAGCCGACCACGCGGGCCAGGAACACGACGAACGTGTTCACCACGCCCTGGATGAGCGTCAGCGTGACCATGTCGCCGTTGGCGATGTGGGCCACTTCGTGCGCCAGCACGGCGGCGACTTCCTCTTCGCTCATGCTTTCCAGGAGGCCTGTCGACACCGCGACCAGCGAGTCGTTCTTGAACGCGCCGGTGGCGAACGCGTTGGGCGCGCCGTCATAGATGGCGACTTCCGGGCGGCCGATGCCGGCGCGGTCGGCCAGCTGGTGCACGGTGTCGACCAGCCAGGCTTCGCGCTGGTTGCGCGGGGCGTTCGGATCCAGCACCTGCGCGCCGGTGCTCCATTTGGCCATCGGCTTGCTGATCAGCAGCGAGATGATCGCGCCCGTGAAGCCCACGACGACCGAAAAGATCAGGAGGGCGTTGAGGTTCAGGCCGTTGGCGGTGATGTAGCGGTCTACGCCCAGGATGCGCAGCGTTGCCGACAGCACGAGCATGACGGCCAGGTTGGTGATGACGAACAAGACAATGCGTTTCATGTTTTTTGTGTTCCTCTGCGAGCGGGAAATACCCGGGTTCGACACTACGGCGGCCCGCCAGTTCCCCGACTGGCCGGCACCGCTCCCGGTGACGGAGAGTATAGTATCGCTTTCCCCTATTCCTCCCCACTTTTCCCTTAGCGCAGACCCCAATGCAGGCTCTCTGGATGTTGCTGGCGTCCGCCATGTTCGCCATCATGGGGTCGTTCGTGAAGCTCGGTACCGAGCACGGCGCCTCCCTCCCGCAGATCGTGCTGTTCCGCGGGCTGCCTTCGGTGATCCTGCTGCTGCTGTGGGCGCGCGCCGGCCGGCAATCCATCATCCCCACCAGCTGGAAGCTGCACCTGTGGCGCAATCTGTCCGGCGTCACGTCGATGTGGCTGGGCTTTTTCGCCATCTCGCACCTGCCGTTGGCCACCGCCACCAGCCTGAACTACACCGCGCCGCTTTTCATCGCCTGTTGGATGCTGGGCTGGGGCGGCGCGCAGCGCGACCCCGTGCGCATCGTGGCGGTGGCGCTGGGCTTTCTGGGCGTGATCGCCGTGCTGCGGCCCAGCATCAACGACGACCAATGGGTGGCCGCGGTCATGGGCATGGGCGCCGGGGCCATGTCGGCGATCGCCATGATGCAGATCCGCCAACTCGGCCGGATCGGCGAACCCGAATGGCGCACCGTGCTGTTCTTTTCCGTGGCAGTCTGCGTGTCCAGCGTGGCCGGGCTATGGTTCGAAGGCTGGGGCCAGGCCGATTGGCAGGGCTACGCGTCGCTGTTCGGCGTGGGTGTGGCCGGCATGTTCGGCCAGCTTGCCATGACCCGGGCTTTCGGCATGGGGTCCGCGCTGCTGACCGCGGCGCTGCAATACAGCACCATCATCTTCGCGGCCTTGCTGGGCATGGGCTTCTGGGGCGACCACCTGGACGGCGTGGCCTGGGCCGGCATGGGCTTGATCATTTCCGCGGGGCTGCTGTCGGTGTGGCGCACGATGCGCGACCCCAAGCCGGCCTGACCCGCGCCCCCTAGACCAGGAGCACACCGAATGACGATGACACTGATTTCCGCCGCCGATGTGGCCGCGCGCCTCGATACGCCCGACCTGCGGGTGTTCGACGTGCGCCATGACCTGACCAACCACGCGGCCGGCCGCCAGGCCTATGACGCCGGCCATATCCCCGGCGCCCGCTACCTGGACCACGAGACCGAACTGGCCGCGCCGCGCACCGGCAAGAACGGCCGCCATCCCTTGCCCTCGCGCGCCGAATTCGGCGCGCTGATGGCCGCGCACGGCGTGACGCCGCAGACGCTGGTCGTCGCCTACGACGCCAGCGGCGGCATGTATGGCGCGCATCTGTGGTGGATGCTGCGCTGGCTGGGCCACGACCGCGTGGCCGTGCTGGACGGCGGCTGGCAGGCCTGGGTGGCCGCCGGGCTGCCGACGACGACCGAGCCCGCAGCGCCCGTGCAGGCTGGAAAGCCCGTGGAGCCGGGCGCGTCGCTGGCGGGTGCCGTGGACGCCAGCGCCGTGCTGGCCAACATCGCCCAGCCGTCCTTCACCGTGATCGACGCGCGCGCCGCCAACCGCTACCGCGGCGAGGTCGAGCCCATGGACCCGGTGGCCGGGCACATTCCGGGCGCCTTGAACCGCCCCAACGGCGAAAACCTGCAAGCCGACGGCCGCTTCAAGAGCGCCGAACAGTTGCGCGCCGAATTCGCAAGCTTGCTGGATGGCCGCGACCCGGCATCCATCGTGCACCAGTGCGGCTCGGGCATCACCGCCTGCCACAACCTGCTGTCGATGGAGATCGCGGGCCTGGCGGGATCGCGCCTGTACCCGGGATCGTGGAGCGAGTGGTGCAGCGACCCGTCGCGCCCGGTGGCCAAGGGCGCCTGAGGCGGCCTACGCCCCTCTGACCAAGACCGCAAGCCAGGGCGATTGCCCTGGCTTTCTTCTTTGGCGCGCCTGGCTTGCTTGCCGCCGCTACCAGATCGCGGCCAGCTTCACCCGTCCCGAGACGCTTTCGGCGATTTCCAGGAAGTGGTCCAGGGGCGGTGTGGCCAGCCCCGGCACCTTGGCCATGTCGTCCCACCGCCTTAGACGAATCGCATCCGGCGCGCCCGGCATGCTGGCGAAATCCACCGCCTGGCCCGCATCGAAGCTGCCCCCCTGCAATGCCAGGCTGCGCTTCGAATCTTCCGAGAGCGACGCTTCATATTGCGGCTCCACGTAGCAGAGGTAGCGTTTGGCTTCCACGTGGAGCCGGATGGGATCCAGCACGGCCGAGCTGAACAGCCCGCGCAGGAACGGCAGCACGAAATACTGGTGCTTGTCGTCGATGCCGCGCAGCGTGGGCGTGCCCGGCCGGTCGGCGATCAGGTGGCCCAGATCGTGCAGCAGGCAGGCGGTGATCAATTGCGCGTTGGCGCCGTTTCGTTCGGCCAGCGCCGCCGTCTGCAGCGCATGCCGCAAATGGCTGACGGATTCGCCGTGATAGGAACGGTGTCCGCGCTCCAGGAAAATCTGCTCGATGTCTTGCAAGGTCAAGGCCATGGTTGTCTCCTGAGTGGCCGCAAGGGGGAGAGGCGGGCAGTGACCTTCACGGTCAGCCGGCTGCCGGCGCCATCTCCAGAAATCGCGCGATCAATTGCACCGGTTGGCGCTCGCGCAGGCAGTACAGGTATTCGTTCATCACGATGTCGGCGCCTTCGATGTCCAGCGCCGCCAGATCGGGATGCGAGGGGATTTCGCGCGACGGGATCAGGCTGATGCCGAGGTCGCACAGGATCGCTTGCCGGATCGACTCCCGGCTGCCGATCTCCAGGGTGCGCCGCACCGTGACGCCGGCCGCCGCCAGGGCGTCCTCGGTCAGTTGGCGCGTCATGGAGCCGGGCTCGCGCAGCAGCACCGCGTGATCGGCCAGGTCGGCCAGGCGAACCTGGTTGCGGCGCGCCAGCGGGTGGTCGCGGTGCGTCACCACGCGGATCGGGTCGGCCGCGATCATCCGACGGTACAGGTGCTTGTCATCCATCAGAAAAGATGACGTGGCAATCTCGATGCGGTAGTCGTGCAACGCTTGCAGCATCGACTGCGAATTGCCGATCGTGACGGTCAGGTCGATGCCGGGGTAGCGCTGGTTGTACCGGCGCACCGTATCCATGATGTAGAAGGGGCCGGTCGCGCCGATGCGCAGATTGCCCTCGCGCAGGTCGCTGGCGTCGCGCAGCCGGAAATCGATCTCGGTTTCCTGCTGGACCAGTTTTTCCACCATCGGCATCAGGCTATGGCCGGCATCTGACAGACGCATGCCGCGGCCCTGCCGGTGAAACAGCTCGACGCCGTACCGCGACTCCAGCTGGCGCAGTTGCCCCGTCACCGTGGGTTGGCTGACACCCAGCTGGGCGGCGGCCTTGGTGACGGTGCCGCAGCGAGCCACGGCGTAGAAGGATTTGAGTTCGGCGACAAGCACGATGGTGGGGGGCAGGAAAGGGACGCAATGCGCAAGACCGCCAGTACACCAAAATAATTTGATGTTTTTATTACTGCATTTGCGCGAAGTGTCATAAACACTCAATACACGGCTTCCATACTGCCTTCGTTCCCAGACCGGAGGCCCCATGCCCCAACCCAATAACGACCTTTTCCCCGCCGGGCCGCCCCAAGGGGAAAAAGCCCCCTCGGGGGGCAGCGAGCACCAGCATGGGGCGAAGCGTGGGGGCTTTCTGACAGTTCGAAATCTCGTGAAACGGTTCGGCAGCCATACGGCGCTGGCCGATGTTTCGCTGGATATCCGGGCAGGCGAGCTGGTGTGCCTGCTGGGCCCGTCCGGTTGCGGCAAGACGACCCTGCTGCGGGCCATCGCCGGCCTGGAGCGCCAGGACAGCGGCACCATCGTGCTGTCGGGCCGGGATATTTCCCATGCCGAGCCGCAAGAGCGCGACTACGGCATCCTGTTCCAGTCCTATGCGCTGTTTCCCAACCTGACCGTGGCCCAGAACGTGGCTTACGGCCTGAGCGGCAAGCGCGCCCACCGCAAGCACGTCGCCAACCGGGTCGAGGAAATGCTGACGCTGGTGGGGTTGGCCGGCGCCGCGGACAAATATCCGGGACAGATCTCCGGCGGACAGCAACAGCGCGTGGCCCTGGCGCGCGCGCTGGCGCCGTCGCCGTCGTTGCTGCTGCTGGACGAACCCATGTCCGCCCTGGACGCCCGGGTGCGCGAGCACCTGCGCATCGAGCTGCGCGCCTTGCAAAAGCGCCTGTCCATCACGACCTTGATGGTGACGCATGACCAGGAAGAGGCCATGGTGATGGCCGACCGCATCGCTGTCATGAACGGCGGTGTCATTGAACAGTACGGGACGCCGCGCGAACTCTACCGTCAGCCGGGGTCGGCCTTCATCGCCGATTTCGTGGGCGAGGCGAACTGGCTGCCGTTCGAGCGCATCGACGCCCATCGGGCACGCGTCGGCCGCCAGGAACTGGCCGTGGACGAAGCGCTGGGCGGCCAGTCGGGCAAGCTGTTCGTGCGTCCCGAAGCGGTGCGCGTCAGCATGGCGCGTCCGGAAGAACCGAATTCGATGCTTGCCGACGTGCTGGACGGCGTGTTCCTGGGCCGTGGCTACCGCTTGGCGTTGCGCCTGGAGGGGGTGCCCGGTTCCACCGTGCACTCCATCGTGTCCCCAGAAATCGGAGACGCCCTGCTGGGCCCTCACGCTGCCAGCCGTTGCTGGGTGGAGCTGCCGCGCCATGCGATTCGCGCCTACGCTTGATTCCGCCATGACTGGATCTTCCGCCGCCGAAACGGCCGCCTCGGCCGCCATGCCCGCATCCCCCGCCGTGCCCGCGGTCGTCCTGGGCCGCCGCCCCTTGCCCGGCTGGATCGGGGCGCTGGGCCTGACCGCGGGGCAGGGCGCGCTGGTGCTGTTCCTGGTGCTGTTCCTGGCGTTGCCATTGGCCGCGATCCTGGTCAAATCCGTCACCGACAGCGACGGCGCCTGGGCCGGCCTGTCGGTCGTGACCGGCATCATCGGCGCGGACGGCTTTCTTTCCATGGTCGGGCGCAGCCTGATGGTCGGTATCGTCACGATGCTGCTGGTGGTGCCGTGCGCCTACGGTTTCGCGTATGGCCTGACCCGCACGCGGCTGCCGGGCAAGGGCGTGCTGCGCACCATCGCGCTGCTGCCGCTGCTGGCGCCTTCGCTCCTGCCCGGCATCGCGCTGGTCTATCTGCTGGGCAACCAGGGCCTGCTCAAGGGCCTGACGGGGGGCGCCACCATTTACGGGTTTTGGGGCATCGTCGTGGGCGAGGCCTTCTACACCTTCCCGCACGCGCTGATGATCCTGCTGACCGGCCTGACGCTGGCCGACGGCCGCCTGTATGACGCCGCGCGGGCGATGGGCGCCGGCCCGTGGCGCACGTTCCTGACCGTGACGCTGCCCGGCACGCGCTATGCCGTGTTCTCGGCCTGCTGCGTGGTGTTCACCCTCACCGTGACCGATTTCGGCGTGCCCAAGGTGGTGGGCGGCGACTACAACGTGCTGGCCATGGAAGCCTATAAGGCGGTGGTCGGCCAGCAGAACTTCCCCAAAGGCGCGGCCATCGGCATCCTGCTGCTGTTGCCCGCGTTGCTGACCTTCGTGCTGGACCGCCGGCTGCGCGCCCGCCAAGGCGCCCAGATGAGCGGCCGGGCCCAACCTTATGTCTCGGGCGTGAATGGCCGGCGCGATGCCGCCTTCCTGGCGCTGGCCGGCGTGTTGGCCGCCTTCCTGCTGCTGATCATCGGCGTGGCCGTCTGGGCGTCGTTCGTGAAGATGTGGCCGTACAACCTGTCCATGTCGTTGCGTTCCTACGATTTCGACAACATGGACGGCGGGGGCTGGCTGGCCTGGCGCAATAGCTTGCAGCTGGCGTTCTGCACGGCCGTGATCGGCACGGCGGTGGTGTTCGTCGGCGCCTGGATGATGGAGAAGGTGCCCGCGCGCGGCTCGGTGGCGCGCGGCCTGCGCGGCGCCGTCAGCATGCTGGCGCTGATGCCGATGGCCGTTCCGGGACTGGTGCTGGGCCTGGGCTACATCTTCTTCTTCAACAGCCTGCTGAACCCGCTGAACGTGTTGTACGGCACGATGCCGTTGCTGATCCTGTGCACGGTCGTCCACTTCTACACCAGCGCGCACCTGACGGCGGCGACCGCGCTCAACGCGCTGGATCCGGAGTTCGAAGCCGCCTCGGCGTCGTTGAAGGTGCCGCGCATGACGACGTTCCTGCGCGTGACCTTGCCGATGTGCCTGCCGGCGGCGCTGGACGTTGCGCGCTATCTGTTCGTTTCCGCCATGACGACCGTGTCGGCCGTGGTGTTCCTGTACAGCCCGTCCACGGTGCTGGCCGCCGTCGCCGTGCTGAACATGGACGACGCCGGCTTCATCGGTCCGGCCGCCGCCATGTGCACGGTGATCATGGCCAGTTCGGCCGTCGCGGCCCTGGTGCTGCACCTGGCCAGCCGCGCGCTGGTGGCGCGCAGCCAGGCCTGGCGCCGCCCCGTGGCTTCTTGACCGCTTATTCTTAGGATGACCCTCATGACTGTTTCCCCTTTGCCCGTTCAACTGGAAGCCGTGATCTTCGACTGGGCCGGCACGCTGGTCGACTTCGGATCGTTCGCGCCCACCAAGGTGTTCGTGGATGCGTTCTCGCAGTTCGGCATGGACGTGTCGTTGAAAGAGGCCCGCGGCCCGATGGGCATGGGCAAGTGGGACCACATCCGCGCCCTGTGCGACCAGCCCGCCATCGCCAGCCAGTACCAGGCCCAGTTCGGCCGCCTGCCGACCGATGACGACGTGACCGCCATCTATGAACGCTTTTTGCCGATGCAGCTGGAAAAGGTCGCACAGTATTCGGCGGCCATCCCCGGCGCGGCCGAACTGCTGCGCGCGCTGCGCCAGCACGGCCTGAAGATCGGATCCTGCTCGGGCTACCCGGGCAGCGTCATGCGTCGCGTCGTCGAGCGCGCCGCCTCCGAAGGCCTGGAGCCCGATTGCATCGTGGCCAGCGACGACGTGCCGCGCGCGCGCCCGGCGCCGGCGATGGCGCTGAAGAACGTCGTGGAACTGGGCCTGTCGGACGTCGCAGGCTGCATCAAGGTTGACGACACCTCGCCCGGCATCGAAGAAGGCCGCCGTGCCGGCATGTGGACGGTGGGGCTGCTCTTGTCGGGCAACGCCGCCGGCCTGACGCTGGACGAATACCTGAGCCTGGACGAAGCGGGGCGCGACAAGGCGCGCGCCGAGGCGACTCGCGAACTCTCGACCGCCGCCCCGCATTACCTGATCGACACGGTGGCCGACCTGCCGGCCGTCGTGACCGATGTCGAAGCCCGTCTGGCGCGAGGCGAACGGCCCTGAACTAGACCCCGACCGACCGGCGCCGCCGGCCGCATTCCTCTCTTACACACCGCGTACCGCAGCCGGCAGCCGTCGGCCGCGGGGGCGACCCTCACCCTTTTTTTCCGCTCATCCACGGAGTTCTTCATGAATCGCTACAAGCTGCTTGCACTGGCCGCCGCCCTGACGGGCGTGATGGGCGCCGCCTCCGCCGAGACCACGCTGACGGTCTACACCGCGCTCGAAGCCGACCAGATCAAGGTCTACCAGGCCGCGTTCGAGCGCGCCAATCCCGACATCAAGATCCAGTGGGTCCGCGACTCCACCGGCATCATCGCCGCCAAGCTGCTGGCTGAAAAAAGCAACCCCAAGGCCGACGTGATCTGGGGCCTGGCCGGCACGGCGCTGGGTCTGATGGACAAGGAAGGCATGCTGCAACCCTACGCCCCCAAGGGCCTGGACCAGATCGCCGCGAACATGCGCGACGCCAAGGCCGAGCCGTCGTGGGTCGGCATGGACGGCTACGCCGCTGCCATCTGCTTCAACACCATCGAAGCCGAAAAGCAGAAGCTGCCCAAGCCCACGTCGTGGGAAGACCTGACCAAGCCGGTCTACGCCGGCAAGATCGTCATGCCGAACCCGGCCTCCTCGGGCACGGGCTTCCTGGATGTCAGCGCGTGGCTGCAGATCTTCGGTGAAGAGAAGGGCTGGGCCTACATGGACGCCCTGCACAAGAACATCGGTTCGTACACGCACTCGGGTTCGAAGCCTTGCAACATGGCTGCCGCGGGCGAGTTCCCGATCGGCGTGTCCTTCGACTACCGCGCCGCCAAGCTGAAGGCCGACGGCGCGCCGGTCGAAGCCGTGTTCCCGTCGGAAGGCCTGGGCTGGGAAGTCGAAGCCACCGCCATCATGAAGGGCACGAAGAACCTGGAAGCCGCCCGCAAGCTGGCCGACTTCTCCGCCAGCCGCGAGGCCAACGAGTTGTACAAGGCCAACTTCGCGGTGCTGGCGATCCCGTCCATCGCCACGGTCAACCCCAACCTGCCGGCCGACCTGACCAAGCGCATGATCAAGAACGACTTCGTGTGGGCCGCCACGAACCGCGAACGCATCATCGCCGAATGGACCAAGCGCTACGACGGCAAGTCCGAGCCGAAGAAGAAGTAAGCGTCCGCCAATGCGGCAGCGCGGTTCGCCCCGCGCCGCCGCCCGCCGGGAAGCGCCGCGGCGCGGCGGCTTCCCCCGCTATTCCTCTAGCAATGTTCCTGAGATGAAAACTTACGACGTAATCGTGGTGGGCGCAGGGATGCTCGGCATCGCGCACGCCTGGGCAGCCGCCAAGCGCGGCTTGTCGGTGGCCGTGATCGAACGCAGCCGCCAGGCGCACGGCGCCACGATCCGCAACTTCGGCCAGGTCATCGTGACCGGCCAGCCGCCCGGCATGATGCTGTCGCATGCGCAGCAGGCCCGCGAACTGTGGCTGGATCTGGCCGCCAAGGCCGGCTTCCATGTGCGCGCCAACGGCGCCCTCGTGCTGGCCCGCAATGCCGATGAGGCCACCGTGCTGCAGGAGTTTGCGGACACCCGCCTGAAGCAGGAAGGCTATCGCGCGGACCTGCTGTCCGCCCGCGACGTGGCCGGCCTGTACGATGGCCAATTGGCGCACCACTGCATGGGGCTGCGCGGCCACGACGACTTGCAGATCTACTCCCGCGAGGCCCTGCCTGCGATCACGCGCTATCTGGCTGAAGCCCTGGGCGTGACCTTCATCACCGGCACGCTCGCGCGCGCGGTGGAAAACGGCCTGGTCGGCACGACCGCCGGCGACTTTCAGGGCAAGCACGTCTTTGTGTGCCCCGGCCACGACTACCTGACGCTGTTGCCTGAACGCTTCGCGCCCCTGAATCTGGAAATCACCCGGCTGCAGATGCTGCGCGCGGCGTTCGAGACGAACCCCGTCGCGCTGGACCGCCCATTGCTGACGGGCTTGTCCTGCGTGCATTACGGCGCCTTCTCGGATCTGCCGTCGGCGCATGCCCTGCGCGACGTGATCCAGGCGCGCACGCCGATGCTGCTGGAAAACGGCATCCACCTGCTGATCAGCCCCACGCCTTATGGCGAACTGATCATCGGGGATTCGCACCGCTATGGCCAGGATGCGTTCCCGTTCAATGACGAGGCGGTCGACAACGCCATGCTGGACCTGGCGTCGCAGGCGCTGGGAGCGCGCCTGCGCGTGGTGGAGCGCTGGCAGGGCGTGTACGGCGCCCACGGCCCGGCGCCGTTCTCGGTGATGCCGGTGGACGCGGCCACGACCGTGGCGGTCATGCACTCCGGCGTCGGCATGACGGTGGGGCTGGCCATCGGCGAACGCACGGTGGCAGGCGCGATCGGGTAATGGCGCGCTTCGCGCCGCGCAATGAAAAGGGCCTCGCGATGCGCGAGGCCCTTGTTCCGATTGCGGCAAGCCCTGTGTGGGCAGGGCCTGCGTTCACACGTCTTGCATGATGCGCCGGTACCACTCGTGGAAATGCTGCATGCCGTCTTCCATCGGCGACTGGTAGGGGCCGGCCTCGTTCACGCCGCGCAGCATCAGGGCTTTGCGGCCTGCGTCCATGCGTTCGGCGATCTCATCGTCTTCGATGGCCGTCTCCATGTAGGCGGCGCGCTGCGCCTCGACGAATTCGCGTTCGAACGCCGAGATTTCCTCGGGGTAGTAGAACTCGACGACGTTGATCGTTTCCTGCGGGCTCTTCGGATACAGCGTCGACAACACCAGCACGTGCGGATAGAGCTCGATCATGTGGGTCGGGAAATACGTGACCCACACGGCGCCGAAATCCGGCGCGTCGCCGTCGCGGAACGACAGCAGGCGGTCGTGCCACTGCTTGTACACGTCCGAACCCGGTTGCGCCAGCGCATTGTGCACGCCGACCTTCTGCAGGCTGTACCAGTCGTTGAATTCCCAGGTCAGGTCGTCGCAGGTGACGAAGCGGCCCAAGCCGGGGTGGAACGGACCGACGTGGTAATCCTCAAGATAGACCTCGATGAAGGTCTTCCAGTTGTAGTTGCACTGATGCACTTCGACATGGTCGAGCACGTAGTCGCCGAAGTTGAACTCGGGGCGAGAGAACAGCGGGGCCATGTCGGAGGCCGGATCGCGCGGGCCTTCGAACAGCAGGCCGTGGCAATCGCGCAGCCGGAACTTCTGCAGGTTCATGCAGGGCGTGGTCTCGAACTGCGGCGCGCCCAACAACTCGCCCTGGTTGTTGTACGTCCAGCGGTGCAGCGGGCAGACGATGTTGCCGCCGGTGGCTTTCAGATTGCCTTGGGAATTGCAGTTGCCGGCCACATTGCCGGCCTCGCCGCCCAGCATCAACGCCTGGCGGTGACGGCAGACATTTGAGATGAGTTCAACGCCTTGCTGATTGCGAACCAGCACGCGCCCTGCGTTTTCCTGAACCAACGTACGCCAATCCCCGATCTCGGGCACCAATTTCTGGTGGCCGACGTACTGCGAGGATTGCTTGAAAATGAGTTCTTGCTCGCGGGCAAAGAGGGCTTCGTCAAAATAAGCACTGACGGGTAGCTGGGTGCGAGCTGGCACGACATGTGCCATCCGACCGATGTCGGTCATGATTCCCTCCGCTCGGATAAAAAAGCCAGGACGGTTTGAGCTCTGCCAAGCGCTTTTGTTTCAAGCCCAGCGATTTTGCGAACTGCTTGTGCAAACGCTTGAGCTCAACAGTCGAGCTTGGCTAAATCCGTGCTGGCGCGAAGAAAAATCGGTGTCTGGCCGATCAAATAAGCCGTGAATTGTACCCCAAGGGATTCCCCTACGCCCGTGAAGATCCGTGAAGCTTGGTGAAGTTGTGGAGGGGCATGTTTGGCCGGGTGCCAAACCCGATTAACCCTTCGCGGCGTAGGTCTTTCAGACGAGCCGGCGGGTCGCCGGATGACGCCTGAGCAGCCAACTGCTGGCGGCCGACAGGGCGAATACGGCGAGGGTGAGCAGCGGCACGGTCCAGGCGTCGCGATCGCCGCCCGTGAACGCGCCGGCGCGGCGCGCCACGTCCAGGAACACGGGGTGGATCAGATACACGCCGAACGTCAGCGGCGCCAGCGCGGCCAGCCGTGGCAGCCGCGGCGAGGACACGATCCACTGGAAGGCGGCCAGCGACATGAATGGCACCGTCAGGCTGAAGTAGTCGTAGAAATAGGTGTCCAGCGTGTGGCCGTTGGACATGGCCGTCACGCCCAGCGCGGTGACGGCCACGCTGGCCGCCAGCATCAGGCCCGGCCGGGGGATACGCATTTCTCCGTCGAAAATCAGGCGGCCCGCCACGAAGTAGCCCAGATAGGGCAGGAACCAAGTCAGGAAGAAGCCGTGCGGCGCGCCGAGCGCGCGGCGATACAGCGCGTCCAGGATCGCCACCCCCAGGATGCCCACGACCCAGAGCGACCTGCCGCGGGGCGTGCTGCGCGCATACAGCATGCGGGCCAGGGGGGCGAACAGGTACAGCCCCACGATCATGTACAGGTACCACAGGTGATAGTACGGCTCGCCCTGGACGACCTTGCGCGGCCAGAAGGAAACGTCGACGCGCCCGCCGTCCCACCAGTCCAGCCCCGTGCGCCACGTCAGGTAGAACAGGGTCCAGAACACCAGCGGCGCGCAGATGCGCGCCATGCGGCGGCTGTAGAACTTGAGGGCGTCCTGGGGCTTGCCGGGATCCAGCAGCAATGCGCCGCTGACCATGACGAAGACGGGCACGCACCAGCGCGCCGCCGAGTCGTAGAGATTGGCGGCCAGCCAGGCGCCGCCGCCATACGCGGCCGGGTCGCTGACGATCAGCGCCGCGCTGTGCAGCAGGACGACGGCCACGGCGGCCAGCCAGCGGGCGGCGTCCAGGCGGGCGTATCGGTCTTCGGTATCAGGCATCCGGGCTCCCGCTGGTGAATCCTCTTCACCTTAGCAGCGGCAAGTGCCCGCTTTCTGTATCCAGCGGTTAGGCAAGGCGTAAAAAACCGACAGGACCCGGATGGGCGCTGTCGGGGGAAAGGGCGGTGGGCCGAGTGGCCTGCCGCCGTTTCGCGGGCCGGCAAGACCGCGAACGATTTGTCACTAAACCGTTGGCGCGGGAGCCGCGCGTGCGCTTATTGCAGGACGATGTTGGCCCGCTTGATCAGTTGCGAGACGATCGGCTGTTCGGTCTTGACCTGCTTGTCCAGTTCGGCCGCGGTGCCCGAACGCGGGTCGATGCCCATGTCCAGCATGCGCTTCTTCACGGC
>NZ_DBHKZA010000015.1:30467-89313 GCF_057314935.1 Achromobacter sp. | reverse complement strand
GAGTTCAGGCCTTCGGACCTTAGCTCTGACCGTCCAACTTGCGGGGGTCAGTTCATTGCACAGGCGGGTTTTTTTACCCTTGAGGCTTCAAGGGGAATATGCGCCCCGGCGTCCCGTAAGCACGCGAACGGCGTGCGGCGGAGGCGCCTTCGGGCTGGCAGCCTGAATTACTTGCCTTGGGCGGCCAGCGCCAGGGCGGCGGCGTTCACCACGGCGGCGATACGGCCGGCGTCGCGCAGCTGTTCCGTCGACAAGCCGTCGTTCTTCAGGTTTTCATAGTGCGAGGCCACGCAGAAATGGCACTTGCCGATGATCGAGGCGACCAGCGCGAACAGCTCAAAGCGCTTTTTTTCCACGCCGCCATGGGTGGCGTAGGCGTTCATGCGCAACTGGGCCGGCAGGCTCTTCAGGTTGGCGTCGCCCGTCATTTCGACGTAGGGATACCAGGTGTTGTTCATGCCCATCAGCGCCGAGGCGGTAAGGGCGGCATTGGCGTCGCCTTCCGACAGGCCGCTCTTGAAGGCTTCCACCAGCACCGGGCTGCGCGCGGCATAAGCGGCGGACAGGGCGGCGCCCACGGCGTCTTCAGGGGCCAGCGTCGAGCGGGCAATCACGGCGTCCAGATTCAGGCGGATGTCCTTGGCCCAATCCGGGAGCTGTTCCTTAATGGTAGTAAGAAATTCCATAGTTTTTACCTATAATCTAGCGCAATTAAAGCCCAGCTCGGGGCCTGCAAGCAGGCCCGTTGCTGGGCTGGAAATTACAGCGTAGCGCCGCCAACCGTACGGTTGCACGGGCACAGCTCGTCGGTTTGCAGACCGTCAAGCAGACGCAGAACTTCTTCCGGGTTACGGCCGACGTTCAGGTTGTTCACCGAAACGTGCTGGATCGTGTTGTCCGGATCAACGATGAACGTGGCGCGCAGGGCAACGCCAGCGCCCTTTTCACGGACGCCCAGTTGGTCGATCAGGGCACCGGTGGTGTCGCCGAATTGGTAGTGGCCCAGCTTGTTCAGGTCCGGGTGCTCACGGCGCCATGCCAGCTTGACGAATTCGTTGTCGGTCGAGCCGCCCAGCAGGACGGCGTCGCGGTCTTCGAAATCCTTGGCCAGCTTGTTGAAGCCGACGATTTCGGTCGGGCACACAAACGTGAAGTCTTTCGGGTAGAAGTAGATCACCTTCCACTTGCCGGGGAACGAGCTTTCGGTGATGTCTTCAAACGCCGACACGCCATTTTCTTCGTGTTGGTTGAAGCCGGGCTTGACGCCGGTGACCTTGAAGGGCTCGAGTTTGTCGCCAACAGTTTTCATGTGTACTCCCAGTAGTTGTTGGTGGAAATAAGGCTGTGCCTTAAAGCATAAATTCTACGCTATGGATTATCGTTGTCTAATTGATAATTCCTAAACTTAGCTTTGGGCAACTCTATGCGTGCGGTGAGGCCGCCGCCCTCGCGCGGAAGCATCCGCAGCGATCCGCCCACGTGCTTGAGCAGGCGTTCGACGATCGCCAGGCCCAGCCCCGCGCCGCTGACGCCGGTGCGCGCCGCCTCGCCACGCGAGAACGGCCGCAGCAGGCGGTCCACGTCTTCAGGCGCGATGCCGGGGCCACGGTCGGCCACCTCGATCACGATCATGCCGCCTTCAGCTTGCAGTGTCATGACCAAATGGGCCATGCCGTCGCTGGAGCGTCCGTAGCGGCGGGCGTTCTCGATCAGGTTGCTGACCACGCGCTTCAAGTCCAGCGCCGTGATCCGGGCTCGCAGCCCGGGCTCCAGGGAGGCGTCAAGCTCGCCGCCCAGCGACGCCGTATGGCTGCGTTCGCGTTCGTACAGTTCGGCCAGGACCGCCGAGATGTCGGTCGCCAGCTGCGGCAGCGTGCCTGCGGGGCGCGCGTATTCCATCAGCTGGCCGATACTGTGGTCGATCTGGCCCAGGTCTTCGTCGATGGCCTGGCGCGCGTCTTCCGACACGCCGCTCAGTTCGATCTCAAGCCGCATGCGGGCAAGCGGCGTGCGCAGGTCGTGCGAAATGCCCGCCAGCATCAGTTCCCGGTCCGCCTCGGCCTGCCGCAAGTCTTTGGCCATGCGGTTGAACGAGGCGTTGAGGTCGCGGATTTCGAGCGGCCCCTGCTCGGGCAGAGGCGCAGGCGTTTCGCCGCGCGACAGCACCTGCGCCGCCCGCGCCAGCCGCGACAGGGGCCGGTTGACGAAGCCGACCGAGACCGCCGCCCCGACAAGGGAAAGCAGCAACGCCGTGGCGCCCCATCCCAGCCATTCGATCCCGCCCGTCAGCCCGATCTGTTCACGCTCGAACACCAGCCAGTACAGGTCTTTCTCTATCTGGAAGCTGACCCAGAAGCCGGGCACCTGGTTCACGCCCCAGGCAATCTGCGTTTCCGGGCCGAAGCGCGTGCGGATGTGCTGGGCAACGCGTTGCCAGTAGTCGTCGTCGGGAAGGGCTTCGGCAAAGTCGGTGACTTCGCGCGGATAGACCTGGATGCCTTCGTTGGTGGCGAGATCCAGCAGGAGCTTGCTGCGTTCGCCGTTATGCGAGTAGATCAGCGCCGTGCGCGTGATATTGACGGCCGTGATCACCCGCTGCGCCATTTGATTGGCGCGCGGTCCCAGCTCCATGCTGAAGAAGACTTGTAGCCACGCGCCCAGGCTGACGAGCATCAGCGCGGCAAGCAGCAGGAACGTGCGGCCGAACAAGCCGAGCCGCAAACGTGATGTCAGGTTCCTGAAGGTTCTGCGCAAGCGGGGCACGAGGCTGCGCTCCTGCCCGGGGCGGGCGAGCCGATCAGCTACCACCGTCCGGCACAAACACGTATCCAAGACCCCAAACGGTCTGGATGAACACGGGCTTGGACGGATTGGGTTCGATCAGTTTGCGCAGGCGCGAGATCTGGACGTCGAGGCTGCGATCGAAAGCTTCGTATTCGCGGCCGCGGGCCAGCTCCATGAGCTTGTCGCGGGACAGGGGAATCTTCGGATGGCGCGCAAACACCTTGAGCACCGAGAATTCACCCGTGGTGATCGGCACCTGTTCGCCGTTGCGCGTGAGCGTACGGGTGGACAGGTTGAGCACGTAGGGGCCGAAGGCAATGGATTCGTTTTCCTGGCTGGGGGCGCCGGGATGCTCCTCGGTGCCGCGGCGGCGCAGGATCGCGTTGATCCGTGCCAGCAGTTCCCGGGGATTGAAGGGTTTGGACAGGTAGTCGTCCGCGCCCATCTCCAGGCCCACGATGCGGTCGATCTCTTCCGCCTTGGCCGTGAGCATGATGATGGGGGTATTGTCGTGGCCACCGCGCAGCCGGCGACAGATGGACAAGCCATCTTCGCCGGGCAGCATCAGATCCAGCACGAGCAGGTCGAAGTGCTCGCGTTGCCAGAGTTTGCCCATCTCTTTGGCGTCTTCGGCAACGAAAACGTTGAATCCCTGCTCGGACAAATACCGGCGCAGCAAATCGCGCAAGCGCGGATCATCGTCGACGACGAGGATTTTTCGGGTGGGGGTGGTGTTTTGCGTATTCATGGCCGGAAATGTAACAGTGACGAGAACCAGCGGCTAGTGGGCGTTCACAAGATATTACACATTGCGAACCATGGTTGAAATCCCCCTTACAACCGGGGGCAAAGCCGCCGTATTTCGTACAATCTGCATCTATGGAACTAAACCTGCTGGCTTTGGAAACGTCTTCGTCCCGTTGCGGGGTGGCCCTTTTGCGGGCGGTCGATGGCCGCCTGGAGGTCAGTACCCGGGAACACGAGGGGTCCCAGGAGCATGCGGAACGGCTTTTGCCGATGGCCAACGAACTGCTGGCAGCGTCAGGGCTGGCGCCGTCCGCCCTGCACGCCGTGGCGTTCGGCCAGGGCCCGGGGGGCTTTACGGGGCTCCGCGTGGCCTGTGGCGTGGCGCAGGGCATGGGCCTGGGCCTGGGCATACCGGTGCTGCCCGTGGTGTCCCATCAGGCCGTGGCGGCCCAGGTGACCGATGCCACGCCGTCCGACGCCATCGTCGTGGCGCTGGACGCCCGCATGAATGAGGTCTATCTGGCGGTCTATCGCCCGGTGGCCGCCGGGGAAGGGGAATCCGGCTGGGAGGCCTTGCAGCCGCCCTTGCTGATCGCGGCGGCCGAAGTCGTGCCCTGGACCGAACACCATCTGCCCGCGTGGTCGGCGCAGGCGGGGCAGAGCCTGAACCTGGTGCTGGCCGGCGACGCCTGGGACGCCTATGCGGCCGACATGGCGCATCCCGCCGCATGGCGCCGCGCCGCTGACGCGCAACGGCCCGAAGCCGCCAGCGTGGCGCGCCTGGCGCGCCTGGGCTGGCTGCGCGGCGAGGCCCTGCCGCCCGAACAGGCCGCGCCGCTGTACGTGCGCGACAAGGTGGCCTTCACCACCGCCGAGCGCATGCGCGGCGAGGGCGGCAATCCCAAGGCGCAGCCGTCGCTGGCGCCCCAAGCCCCCCTGGCCACCTTGATTCCGCAGCCGCTCACCCAGGCAGACCTGGACGAGGTCGTCGCGCTGGAAGCCCATGTGCAGGCCTTTCCCTGGACGCACGGCAATTTCGCGGATGCGCTGGCCGCCGGGTATGGCGCCTGGGTGCTGCGCCGCGAAGGCAAGGTGGCGGGTTTCTGCATTCTGATGTTCGCGCCCGACGTGGCGCACCTGCTTGTGATCGCCGTGGCCAAGCACTTGCATCGCCAGGGCCTGGGCGGCGTGCTGCTTGACTGGTGCGAGCAGCAGGCGCGGGAGCGCGGGCTGGAAGGCGTGTTGCTGGAAGTGCGCCCGTCCAACGCGTCCGCCGTCAGCTTCTATCAACGCCACGGCTATCTGCAGATCGGCGTGCGGCGCGGGTATTACCCGGCCGCCAAAGGCGCCCGCGAGGACGCCCTGGTCATGCAGAAGCGGTTTGCCGCAGTGACAGAGGAAGCCGCATGACGGTGCCGACCGCCGCTGCCCAGCCGGCAGCCCCCCGCGTCAATCCGCTGCAGCGCATCTGGCTGCGGGAAATCGGCATGGAACGCTTGTGGATGCGCCCCGCGCCTGCTGCGGCGCGCCCGGCTGTTGCGCCTCAAGCGCCTGATTCCCAAACCGTTCCGGCGCCCGGCCTGGCGCCGGCCGTCGCCTCGCGGGACGTCGTGCCGGCAGGGGTTCCGCCGACGGTTGTCGCGCCGGCGCCCGCCGTGGCGCAAGCGGTGGCCGATCGTCCGGCGCCGGCCGAGGTTGTGGTTCCGACCACGCGCTCGAATGGCCGTCCGGGGATCCCGGCGTCCATCCTGAACCGCACCGGTCCGCCGCCGCGCCCCGTGCCCAAGGCGGCCGAGGACGAAGCTGTCGAAGCGCCTCGCATCCCCGTGGCGCAAGCCGTCAAGAACGCCACCCTGGACGAGCTGCGCGAGCAGGTCGTGGCCTGCACCGCCTGCGGCCTGTGCGACGGCCGGCGCCATGCGGTCTTCGGCCAGGGCGCCACGCCCACCCGCTGGCTCGTCGTGGGCGAGGCCCCCGGCGAGCAAGAGGACCGGCAGGGCCATCCCTTCGTGGGCCGGTCCGGCCAGTTGCTGGACGCCATGCTGGCCGCCGTGGGCATGAGCCGCGAGACCGACGTGTTCATCACCAACGTGATCAAGTGCCGCCCGCCGGGCAACCGCAACCCCAAGCCCGAGGAAATCGCGGCTTGCAGCCCGTACCTGATGCGGCAGATCGCCTTGCTGAAACCCGAGCGCATCCTCGTGCTGGGCCGTTTCGCGGCGCAGACCCTGCTGGGCACTGATGCCACCATCGGGAGCCTGCGCGGCCGCGTGCATGCGCTCAAGACGGACGAGGGCGTCGAGATCCCCGTCATCGTCAGCTACCACCCGGCCTACCTGCTGCGCAGCCCGTCCGAGAAGGCGCGCGCCTGGCAGGACCTGAAGCTGGCGTCGCGGATGGTGTGACCGTCCGCGGGCGCAAGCCTGTCCAGATAAGAAAAAACCGGGCCTGGGCCCGGTTTTTTCTTTGGAATATCAATTGCTTGGCGCTGGCGGCCTAGTGTGTGGAATCCAGCGCGCGGCCGTGGCCTTCCTGGCCGATCTGGTCGTGCAGGCCGGGGTTGGCCTGCATGTTGCGCTTGCTCCAGCGCATGAACACGACCATCAGCACGGCGACCACGGTGCCGAAGATGACGATGATCACGTTGATGGGCAATTGCAGCCACAGCAGCAGGGTGTACATCGCCACCATCAGCAGGATGTTGAGCTGTTCGTTGAAGTTCTGCACGGCGATGGAATGGCCGGCCGACAGCAGCACGTGGCCGCGGTGCTGCAGCAGGGCGTTCATCGGCACCACGAAGAAACCGGCCAGGCCGCCCGTGATCAGCAGCAGCAGGTAGACGCTCCAGGGCGAGTAGACCAGCGGCATCAGCAGCACGACCAGCCCCATGGCGGCCCCCACCGGCAGCACGGCCAGCGCGCGGCGCAGCGGGATGCGGCCCGCCAGGATCGAACCCACCACCGTGCCCAGCGCGGCCACGCCCATCAGCATCGAGGCCTTGTCCAGCTGATAGCCCAGGTGGCTGCGGCCCCATTCGATGACGATCAACTGGAGGGTCGCGCCGGCGCCCCAGAACAGCGTGGTGACGGCCAGCGAGATCTGGCCCAGCTTGTCGCGCCACAGGACGCAGACATAACCCCAGAACGTGCGGATCAGCCGCACGGGGTTCTTTTGCTGCGGCGGATAGCGCACATGGGTGCGCGGAATCATCAGGTTGCACAGCGCTGCCAGCAGATACACGAAGGCGATCACGAGGATGGCCGCTTCGGCGGGCGTGTGGACCAGGTTGCCGATGAACGAGTGGCTGAGCAGCGCGCTGGACACCGAGGACGAAATCAGCAGACCGCCCAGCACGGTGCCCAGGATGATGGAGAAGACCGTCAGGCCCTCGATCCAGCTGTTGCCTTTGACCAGCATGTGAGGGGGCAGCATTTCAGTGACGATGCCGTACTTGGCGGGCGAGTAGGCGGCGGCGCCGATGCCCACCACCGCGTAGGCCGCGCACACCAGATAGGTCTGATATTCCGGGGCGACGCCGATGCTGGCGTAGGAAAACATCAGCAGACAGCCGGCCACCTTCAGCGCGTTGGTGGAAAACATCACCCGGCCCTTGGGGAAGGAGTCCGCCAGGGCCCCGACAAAGGCCGCCAGCACCACGTAGGCCAGCGCGAAGGACCATTTCATCATGGGCGCCAACCAGTCGGGGCCGTGCAGTTCCTGTATCAAGGCGATGGCTGCGATGAACAGCGCGTTGTCCGCCAATGATGAGAAGGCCTGCGCGGCCATGACTAGATAGAAACCACGTTTCAAGAATGTCCCCGTTCTTTGGCCTGAGCCCGGCCGGTCCGCGTGAAAATTATGTGTCGTGCCAAAAAGTGTCAGGGAGTATAGCCGGAGCGCGGATGGGCGCTATTGAGCGTTTGCCCGCGGGTTGACCGTTGCTGACGTTTGGGGACAGACTGCCTGCGGTATCATACGACCCATATGTGAGCCGGCCCTTGAAGGGCCGGTTTGCAATCTATGCGGCAGGTCCGTTAACGCCTTTCGTTCAACCCACCCCGTCGTCATCGTACTGTGCGTCTCACTCAGCTAAAACTCGCCGGCTTCAAGTCCTTCGTTGACCCCACCGTGATCCCCGTGCCCAGCCAATTGGTAGGCGTGGTGGGTCCCAACGGCTGCGGAAAATCGAACATCATTGACGCAGTGCGCTGGGTGCTGGGCGAGGCCAAGGCCTCCGAGCTGCGCGGCGAGTCCATGCAGGACGTCATTTTCAACGGCTCGGGCCACCGCAAGCCGGCCGCCCGGGCATCGGTCGAAATGGTGTTCGACAACAGCGAGGGGCGCGCCGCAGGCCAATGGAGCACCTACGCCGAAATCGCCGTGCGCCGCGTCCTGACCCGGGACGGCACCAGCAGCTATTTCGTCAACAACCAGCAGGTCCGCCGCCGCGACATCCACGACATCTTCCTCGGCACCGGCCTGGGCGCTCGGGGTTACGCCATCATCGGCCAGGGCATGATCAACCGCCTGATCGAGGCGCGCCCTGAGGAATTGCGGGTGTTCCTGGAAGAGGCGGCCGGCGTGTCGCGCTACAAGGAGCGCCGCCGCGAGACCGAAAACCGCCTGTCCGACACGCGCGAGAACCTGACGCGCGTGGAAGATATCCTGCGCGAACTGAACAGCCAGCTGGAAAAGCTGGAAGCGCAGGCCGAAGTGGCCACGCGCTATCGCGAGCTGCAGGCCGACGGCGAAAAGAAGCAGCATGCGTTGTGGTTCCTGAAGGAAACCGGGGCGCGCGAAGAGCGCGCCAAGAAAGCCCAGGAAATGGCGCAGGCGCAGAACGAGCTGGAAGCCGCCATCGCCGGCCTGCGGGCAGGCGAGGCGGCGCTGGAATCCCGGCGCCAGGCCCACTACGCGGCCAGCGACGCCGTGCACGCCGCCCAGGGCGGGCTGTATGAGGCCAACGCCCAGGTCAGCCGCCTGGAGGCCGAGATCCGCCACGTGGTGGATTCCCGCAACCGCTTGCAATCGCGCCGCGACCAGCTGCAGCAGCAGATCGCCGAATGGACCAGCCAGCGCGAGCATTGCACCGAACAGATCGCCCAGGCCGAAGACGACCTGGGCGCCGCCGCCGCCCGCACCGAAGAGGCGCGCGCCACGGCCGAAGACGCCCAGGCGGGCCTGCCATCCGTCGAGCAGCGGGTGCGCGAGGCCGCCGCCGGCCGCGACGAGATGCGTGCCGCCCTGGCCCGCGTCGAACAGAATCTGGCGTTGGTCGCCCAGACCCAGCGCGACGCCGACCGCCAGATGCAGGTCCTGGAGCAGCGCCGCGAACGCCTGCAGCAGGAACTGCGCGAACTGCACGCCCCGGACCCGGTGCGCCTGGAGCAGTTGGCCGGCGACCGCCTGGCAGGCGAAGACCAGTTGGAAGAGGCCCAGGAGGAATTGGCCACGCTGGAAGGCCGCGTGCCCGAAGCGGATGCCGAGCGCAGCCGCGCCCAGGCCGCCGCCCAGACCGACGTCCAGAATCTGGCGCGCCTGGAAGCCCGCTTGTCGGCGCTGGTGAAACTGCAGGAAGACGTGCAGAAGCAGGGGGCGCTCGAACCCTGGCTGGCCAAGCATGAACTCGCCGGCCTGTCGCGCCTGTGGCAGAAGCTGCATGTCGAGCCGGGCTGGGAAACCGCCCTGGAATCGGCGCTGCGCGAACGCATGGCGTCGCTGGAAGTGCGCAGCCTGGATTGGGCCCGCGCGTTTGCCGAAGACGCGCCGCCCGCCCGTCTGGCCTTCTACCAGTTGCCGGTTGCCGCGCCCACGCCGCCCGCGCCCGCCGGCCTGACGCCGCTGGCCAGCCTGCTGCGCATCACCGATCCCGACCTGCGCACGCTCTTGAACGATTGGCTGGCCGGCATCTACACCGCCACCGACGTGACGCAGGCCTTGGCCATGCGCGCGACCTTGCCTGCGGGCAGTGCCTGCGTGGTCAAGGCCGGCCATCTGATCGACGCGCACAGCGTGCGCTTCTACGCGCCGGACTCCGAGCAGGCCGGCCTGCTGGCTCGCCAGCAGGAAATCGAGAACCTGCAGCGCGAGATCAAGGCCCTGCAACTGATCGCCGACCAGGCGCGCGCCGCTGTCGCCCGTGCCGAAGTGGCCTGGCAGCAAGTGTCCCAGGCGATCGCCCCGGCGCGTACGCGCGTGGCCGAGGTCACGCGCCGGGTGCACGACATCCAGCTGGAACACTCGCGGCTGCAGCAGCAGGCCGAGCAATCCGGTGAACGCGCCTCGCGCCTGCGCCAGGACCTGGAAGAAATCAAGGTCCAGGAAGAAGACCTGCTGGCCACCCGCGAAGAGGCCGAAGCCCGCTTCGAGGCCCTGGACGAGGAACTGGCCGAGCACCAATCCCGTTTCGCCGACGCCGAAATCGACGGTGAAACGTTGGCCGCCCAGGCCGAGGCCGCCCGCACGCGCCTGCGCGAGCTGGAGCGCGCGGCCCAGGAAGCCGAATTCGCCGAGCGCGGCATCCAGGTCCGCATCACCGACCTGCAGCGCAACCAGCAATTGGCCGCCGACCAGAGCCAGCGCGGTTCAGTCGAACTGGAACAACTGATGGGCGATCTGGCCGAACTGGATGCCTCAGCGTCCCAGGCCGGCTTGCAGGACGCTCTGGAAGCGCGCGCCGAGCGCGAGGAAGCGCTGTCGCGCGCGCGCCAGGAAATGGAAAACCTGGCCGCCTTGCTGCGCGGCGCCGACGAAGACCGGCAACAGCAAGAGCAGACGCTGGAACCGCGCCGCGCGCGCATCATGGAATTGCAGTTGCAGGAGCAGGCCGCCCGCCTGGCCGAAGAACAGTTCACCGAACAGCTCAACGCGCGTGAAGTCGACCGCGAGGCGCTCGCCCAGGATCTGGCCAACGCCCCTGACGAATGGCGCCGCGCCAGCTGGCTGCAGCAGGAAGTGGGGCGCATTTCGCGCCAGATCGAGTCGTTGGGCTCCGTCAACCTGGCGGCGCTGGACGAATTGAACACCTCGCGCGAACGCAAGGGCTTCCTGGACTCGCAGCACCAGGACTTGATGACCGCCATCGAGACCCTGGAAGACGCCATCCGCAAGATCGACCGCGAAACCCGCGAGCTGCTGCAAGAGACGTTCAACATCGTGAACGGCCACTTTGGCGAGCTCTTCCCGAAGCTGTTCGGCGGAGGCGAGGCCAAGCTCAGCATGACCGGCGAGGAAATCCTGGACGCGGGCGTGCAGGTGATGGCGCAGCCTCCGGGCAAGCGCAACAGCACGATCCATCTGCTGTCGGGCGGCGAGAAGGCGCTGACTGCGACCGCGCTGGTGTTCGCGCTGTTCAAGCTGAACCCGGCGCCGTTCTGCCTGCTGGACGAGGTGGACGCGCCGCTGGACGACGCCAACACCGAACGTTATGCGAACCTGGTCGCCAGCATGAGCGAGCAAACCCAGTTCCTGTTCATCTCGCACAACAAGATCGCCATGCAGATGGCCAAGCAACTGATCGGGGTAACCATGCAAGAGCAAGGGGTTTCGCGTATCGTTGCGGTAGATATAGATTCGGCCGTGCAAATGATGGCCTCCGAAGCGGCATAAACCCAATATTCAGAAAGGCGCCGCACTGTTGGCGCGGGATTTACACATGAGTGATTTGCAGATCGGGCTGATTGCCCTGGGCGTCTTGCTGATACTGCTGGTGCTGGGGTTCAACTGGTGGCAGGACCGGCGCGTCCGGCGCAAGATGCAGAGCCATTTCCCCACCTCCGAGCAGGATCCGCTGCTGGGCGGCGCCGCGGCGGCCAGCGCCACGGCGGCGGCTTCGGGGGCGACTTCGCGTCGCGAACCCGGCATGGGCGGCGATGCGCCGCGCGCGCAAGGCCAGCCTGCGCCCGTGGATCCGGGCAGCGATGCCGACGACGCCGAGGAACCCGATCCCGCCTGCGAAGTGGTCATCGAGATCAACTTCGCCGAACCGGTGCGCGGCGCCGACCTGCTGCCGTACATGCAAAGCCTGCGGCATGTGGGCCGCAAGCCCATGCGCGTGTTCGCCGAAACCGACCAGCGCCGCCATCGCGCGCGGGTGCATGCCGGCGAGACCTATGCCTCCATGCAATTGGCCGTGCTGTTGGCCAACCGCAGTGGTCCGCTGACCGCCATCGAATGGTCGCAAGCCTGGGCCCGCGCGCAAGACATGGCCGAACGCTTCGACGCCACGATCGAGGGCCCGGACCAGCAGGCCGTGCTGGAGCAGGGCGCCCGCCTGGACGACACCTGCGCCGCCCTGGATACCCAGGTCGGCCTGACCCTCATGTTGGGCGCGGCCCAGCCGGCCGCTGAAGTCCTGTCCGTCGCCCGCGACACGGGTTTCGTGGCGGACGGCAACCGCCTGGCCTGGCCTGCCGAAAACGGCGTGACCCGTTTCACGCTGTCGCGTGCCGATGGTGCCGCCTTCGACGCCGGCATGGGCGGTGTCGAACGCCTGTACCTGCTGCTGGACGTGCCCTGCGCGCCGGCGGACAGCCGCGCCTTTGGCCGCATGGTGGATGTGGGCCGCGACCTGGCCGCGCGCTTGCGCGCAGAACTGGTCGACGACCAGGGCAAACCGTTGGCCGAAGGGTCGGAAACGGTCATCGACGAGCGGCTGCAAGTGCTGTTCGAACAGCTCGAACAAGCGGGCTTGCCCGCCGGAAGCGAGCGCGCTCAACGGGTGTTTGCGTAAATGAGCGGCACGTCCGGTGGGGAATCCGCGGCCCAGGCCGCGGCGCGCTTGCGCGCAGAGCTTGAACAGCACAACGTCCGCTATTACGTCTACGACGAACCCTCGATCTCGGATGCCGAGTACGACGGGCTGATGCGCCAGCTTGAGGCCCTGGAGGCCGAGCACCCCGAGCTTGTCACGCCGGAGTCGCCCACGCAGCGCGTGGGGGCCGCTCCGGTATCGGCCTTCGGCAGCGTGCGCCATGTGGTGCCGATGCTGTCGTTGAACAACGCGTTCGACGAGGAAGAAGTCGCGGCCTTCGATCGTCGCGTCACGGATACGCTGCGCGGCGCGGGCCTCTTGGGCCCGGCGCAACAGGCCGATTATTTCTGTGAATTGAAGCTGGACGGGCTGGCGATCAGCCTGCGCTATGAAGACGGCCGGCTGGTGCAGGCCGCCACGCGCGGCGACGGCCAGACCGGCGAGGACGTCACCTCCAATATCCGCACGATCAAGGCGATTCCGCTGCAGTTGAAGGGCGCGGCCCCGAAGGTGCTGGAAGTGCGCGGCGAAGTGCTGATGAACCGCGCCGACTTCGAAAAGTTGAATGTGGCCCAGGCCAAGCGCGACGAGAAGGTGTTCGTCAATCCGCGCAATGCCGCCGCCGGCAGCCTGCGCCAATTGGACCCGCGCATCACCGCCAAGCGGCCGCTGCGCTTTTTCGCGTATGGCTGGGGCGAGGTCCAGGGTTTGCCCGGCGCACAGAATGGCCTGTTCGACGAGACGTCCGCCGGCGCCGGCCAAGCCTCGGTGCTGCCGGAGAAATCGCACGGCGCGATGTTGGCCTGGCTGCACGAGCTTGGCCTGCCGGTCAATCTGATGCACAACCATCGGGCCTCCGGCGCCGAAGGGCTGATGGCGTTCTACGCCAAGGTGGGCGCGATGCGCGCGACCTTGCCCTACGACATCGACGGCGTGGTCTACAAGGTGGATTCGCTGCCGGCCCAGAAGGTGCTGGGTTTCGTGGCGCGTGCCCCGCGCTTTGCGCTGGCGCACAAGTTCGCCGCTGAAGAGGCCACGACGACCCTGCTGGATATCGAAGTGCAGGTAGGGCGCACCGGTGCGATCACCCCGGTGGCTCGCCTGAAACCCGTGTTCGTGGGCGGGGTCACGGTCACCAACGCCACGCTGCACAACGAAGACGAGATCCGCCGCAAGGACGTGCGAATCGGCGACACGGTCATCGTGCGCCGCGCCGGCGACGTCATTCCGGAGGTGTTGGGACCGGTGCTGGAAAAGCGGCCGGACGACGCCAGGGAATTCGTCATGCCGACGGCTTGCCCGGTCTGCGGTTCGGCCATCGAAAGGCTGGAAGACGAAACCATCGCGCGCTGCACCGGAGGCCTGTTCTGCGGCGCGCAGCGCAAGCAGACCCTGTGGCACGCGGCCAGCCGCAAGGCGCTGGACATCGAGGGCCTGGGCGAAAAGCTGGTGGACCAATTGGTCGATAGCGGCCGCGTGAAGACGCTGGCCGATCTGTACAGCCTGCGTCCGCTGGAACTGGTGGGGCTGGACCGCATGGGCCAGAAGTCCGCCGACAACCTGGTGGCTGCCATTGAAAAGGCCCGCGAGCCCGGCCTGGGCCGTTTGCTGTTCGCGTTGGGCATCCGCCACGTGGGCGAAACGACCGCCCGGGATGTGGCGCGGCATTTCGGCAGCATCGACGCGATCATGGATGCCGACGAAGAAGCCTTGTCGTCCGTGCCGGACGTGGGGCCGGTGGTTGCGGCTTCCATTCGCCGCTTCTTCGCCGAGCAGCACAACCGCGATGTGATCGAACAACTGAAGGCCCAGGGTGTGAACCCGGTGGCCGAAGCCGTGCCGCAAGGCACGACACTTGCCGGCAAGACCTTTGTGTTGACGGGCACGCTGCCCAACTGGACGCGCGAAGAGGCTTCGATGCACATCCAGGCAGCCGGCGGCAAGGTCAGCGGCTCGGTGTCCAAGAAGACCGCGTATCTGGTTGCGGGTGAAGAGGCCGGCAGCAAGCTGACCAAGGCGCAGGAACTGGGCGTGACGGTGCTGGACGAAGACGCGCTGAAAGCCTTGCTGGGCATGTCCTAGGCCACAGGCCGGCCTTTCCTGCAAAATAAAAAAGCTGCGCGCCTTGGGCGCGCAGCTTTTTTTGCATTCGGGCTGCCCAGGGCAAAAAAAACTGCCCGCATCGGCGGGCAGTTTTCTTGTGTGGCGAGAGGCTTACTGAATCTTGGCCTTGTCGCGCAGTTGCTTCTGGTAGTCGGCCAGGGTTTGCTGGCGCAGCATTTCTTCCAGTTGCGGACGCACTTGATCCAGCGGCGGGAATTCCACCGGGCGGGTGTCGTCAACCATGATGATGTGCCAGCCGAACTGGGTTTGCACCGGCTTGTCGACCAGTTGGCCCTTCTTCAGCTGGGTCACGGCTTGCGCGAACGGCTGGACGTAGTTGGTCGGGGGAGCCCAACCCAGATCGCCACCCTTTTCGGCGCTGCCGGGGTCCTTCGAGTTCTTCTTGGCCAGGTCGTCGAACTTGCTCTTGTTGCTCTTGATCTGGGCCAGCAGGTCATTGGCCGTCTTCTCGTCTTCGACGAGGATGTGGCGGACCTTGTATTCCATCTTGCCGGCTTGTTCCTTCTTGATCTTGTCGTATTCCGCCGTGACCTTGGCGTCCGACACCGGATTCTTGGCCAGGTAGTCGGCCATCAGGGCGCGCACCAGGATGCCTTGGCGGGCCAGTTCGACTTCAGTCTGGACGTCGGCTTGCTTGGCGATGCCGCTGGATTCGGCGGCTTGCACGAAGATCTGGCGGTTGATCATTTCCTGCTTGACCTGTTCGCGCAACTGCGGCGAATCGGTCGCGCCCTGGCTGACCAGCAGCTTGACGAATTGATCCAGGTTCTTTTGCGGAATGGCCTTACCGTTGACGGTTGCCACGTTTTGCGCGAAAGCAGGCACGGCGATGACGCAGGCCGCAGCCAGCATGACGATGCGTTTCATGAATATCCTTTGACTTTCTATTTGGGAGCCTGGGCATCTAGCGCAAGCGCATGAATCGGATAGGGGATCAAATCTTGCAAATGATGATACACCAGCCTATGTCGCGCCACGGCGGAGAGCCCTGCAAAGCAAGACGCTACGATGTGCACGCGATAGTGGCCGGCGCCGTTTTTACTGCCTTCGTGGCCGGCATGCAAATGCGAGTCGTCCAGAATGTCCAATGTGAGGGGTTCCAGAGCGGCTAGGCGCTCCCGGATCAGGGCGATGCGATCGGTGGTTTCTGACATGGCGGCAATATATAAGTTCCGGCGCGCGCCGCCAAGGAAGGCTCGCGCGCCGAGGGAGGGTTGAGCCGTCTCGCGGATCAGGGCTTGCTGGGCGGGGTGTCCGAACCGGCGTCTTCGTCGGTCTGGATGTGCTTGCCCAGCCACACCGACTGGCCGATCACGAAGACGACCATCAGGCCCATCAGGCCAAACGCCTTGAAGCTGACCCACTGCGACTCGGTGAAATGGCCCGAGAACGCCACGTACAGGTTCAGGGCGCCGGCCACGAGGAAAAATCCTGCCCAGATCAGGTTCAACTTGTCCCACGCCGCATCGGGCAGCTGGATCTGCTTGCCCATCAGGTTGCGGATCAGGTTGCGGCCCATCAGCAGGCGGGCGAACAGCAGCGCGCCGCCGAACAGCCAGTACAGCACCGTGGGTTTCCACTTGATGAAGACGTCGCTATGCAGCCAGATCGTTGCGCCGCCAAAGACCAGGATGACCGTCAGGTTGATCCAGTGCATGGGCTCGGTGGGCCGTCCCGTTACTTTTAGCCAGACGATCTGCCCCACGGCCGCGGCCATCGCGACGCCCGTGGCGATGTAGATGTCCGAATACCGATAGGCGATGAAGAACAGTAATAGCGGGAACAGGTCGAACAGAAACTTCTTCATTCAGTCTTCTATGGGTTCAAACGTCATCGACAGGGAATTGATGCAGTAGCGCAGCCCGGTGGGTTCGGGACCGTCGGGGAAGACGTGTCCCAGGTGCGAGTCGCACACATTGCACAGCACTTCGGTGCGCACCATGCCGTGGCTGACGTCGCGTTCCTCGCGCACCAGTTCCGGGTCCAGCGGCTGGAAATAGCTGGGCCAGCCACAGCCGGCGTCGAATTTGGTGTCGGATGCGAACAATGCCGTGCCACAGCCCACGCAGCGGTAAATGCCCGGTGTGGTGGTATTCCAATAACGCCCGGTGAATGCGCGTTCGGTACCCTTTTGCCGGGTGACCACGTATTCTTCGGGGGACAGTTGTGCACGCCATTCGGCGTCGGATTTGCGTACTTTTTCCATATGAGCTCTTGGAGTCCCGATGCCCGAAATGGTTCGGGCATAATCCCGCCCCATGTTAATCGAGTTTGACCAGGCGGTAGTGGCTACGCCCCAGGCGGAAGTATTGCGCGGGGTGAGCGTAACCCTGGCCGAACGCCGCATCGGCATTGTCGGGCCCAACGGCGCGGGCAAGAGCACGCTGGCCCGTCTGATCAACGGCCTGGTGCTGCCCTCCTCGGGCAGCGTTCGCGTGGGCGGGCTGGACACCCGGCATGACTTGAAGGCCGTGCGCCGACAGGTGGGCTTCGTGTTCCAGAACCCGGAAAATCAGATTGTCTTTCCCATCGTGCGGGAAGATCTGGCGTTTGGCCTGAAAAATCTGGAGCCGGATCGCACGCGACGCGAAGCCCGCATCGATACCCAATTGGGCGCCATGGGCGTGGGGCATCTGGCCGACCGGACCAGCCATACCCTGTCGGGCGGCGAGCGCCAACTGGTGGCGCTTGCCGCCGTGCTGGTCATGGAGCCGGCGTTGATCGTCTTTGACGAACCCACCACCCAGCTCGACCTGCGCAACCGCAACCGCGTGCGCCGCGCCATTGAAGGCCTGCCGCACGACGCCATCGTCGTCAGCCACGACCTGGAGCTGCTGGAAGATTTCGACCGGGTGCTGGTCGTGCGCGACGGGGGCATCGCGGCCGACGATACGCCGGCTGCCGCCTTGCGCTGGTACCGGGAGCACTGCGCATGATGGAGCCGCTCTACCTCGCCGGCCAGTCGCCGCTGCACCGGCTGCCGGCCTGGCTGAAGCTGGCCGTGCTGGCGGCGGCGGGGGCCGGCCTGTTTATGTTGCGCGATCCGCGCTGGCTGGGCCTGGCCTTCGCCATGGCCGCCGCGCTGGTGGCGTCCACGGGGGTTTCCGCGCTTGGCGTCTGGCGTCAGGTGCGGGGGCTGCTGTGGGTATTGCTGGCGGTCGGGCTGTTCACCGGGTGGTTCCAAGGCTGGATCGACGCGCTTGCCGTGGTGCTGCGCGTGGGCGCGATGGTGGGGCTGGCGCTGGCCGTCACGCTGGCGACCCGTACCTCCGATCTGATCGCCGTCTGCGAAGCCGTGTTGAAACCGCTTGAGCGCGTCGGCCTGGTCGATGCCGGCAAGGTGGCACTGGCTTTGGCCCTGGCCTTGCGCTTCGTGCCGGAAATATGGCGCAACTTCCAGGAGATTCGCGAAGCACAGGCGGCGCGCGGCCTGGGCGCCCATCCGGTGGCCCTGATCGTGCCACTGATTGTGCTGACGTTGAAGCGCGCGCAGGAAGTGGCCGAAGCGATTGACGCGCGCAGCCCCTGACGGGCGCGCCCATCGTACTGATTTCGAAGAGGGTAGACCATGAAATCCAATAACACCGTGCTGATCGCGCTGTTCGCGGCGCTGATCGTCGTTCTGAGCCTGATGCCGCCCATTCCGCTGCCGGGCATACCCGTGCCGATCACCTTGCAGACCTTGGGCGCCATGCTGGCCGGGGCGATGCTGGGGCCCGTGCGCGGGGCGCTGGCCTGCCTGCTGTATCTGGTGTTGGCGGCGATTGGCCTGCCGGTGCTGCCTGGCGGCCGCGGCGGCCTGGGCGCCTTCATGGGGCCCACGGGCGGGTTCCTGGTCGGGATGGTGGTCGGCGCGTTCGTCACCGGTTGGCTGGCGCGCTTGCTGGCCGGCCGCGCGACGAGCGCCTGGGCGAAGTGGGCGGGGTATGTCGTTGCTTGCCTGATTGGCGGCATTGCCGTGGTCTATGCGTTCGGCGTGCCGTGGCTGGCCTCGGTGACCAAGATGGGCTTGCCGAAAGCCGCCACCGCCGTAGCGGTCTTCTTGCCGGGCGATTTGGTCAAGGCCGTGGTGGCCGCCTGGGTGGCGTCGCGTGTGGAACGCGTCTGGCCGATGCTGGGCCGATAGGCCCAAGGGAATCCCCCTACTGACGCGTCAAAACGTTTTCTAGTACAAGTTCGCCATTAACGAACGCATTTGCTAAGACAAGGTTTCGGTAGCACATCAGGGATTTACCGTATTTGCGTGACGTCATCTGATACTGTTTTAACCATATAATATTTTTTTCTGTATAACTTTAACTAGGCTCGCTTCGCCTCAATCGAGGCACATAAGAGCCACCACAGGAGACAAAAATATGCGCAAGCACTTCGGCTTGTCCGCGGCGGCTGCCGCTGTAGCCCTGACTCTGCCGCTCCTGGCGAGCGCACAGGTCAAGGTGGGCGTGACGGTATCCAGCACCGGCCCCGCCGCGTCGCTGGGCATCCCCGAGCGCAACACCGTGGCATTGCTGCCCAAGGAAGTGGCCGGCCAGAAGATCGAATGGATCGTTCTGGACGACGCCACCGACACGACGCAAGCCGTCAAGAACTCGCGCAAGCTGGCCTCCGACGACAAGGTCGACGTGCTGATCGGCACGTCCGTGACGCCGGGCTCGCTCGCCATGGTGGACGTGGCCGCCGAAGCCAAGGTGCCGATGATCAGCGTGGCCGCCAGCGCCAAGATCGTCGAACCGGTGGACGAGAAGCGCCGTTGGGTCTTCAAAACCCCGCAGAACGATGCCCTGATGGCCGGCGCCCTGGCTGACGCCATGGCCAAGTCCAAGGTCAAGACGCTGGGCTTCATCGGCTTTGCCGACGCCTACGGCGACGGCTGGCTGGACGTGATGCAAAAGGCCGCCAAGGCCAAGGGCATCGAGATCGTCGCCATTGAAAAATACAGCCGCACCGACACCAGCGTGACGGGCCAGGTCCTGAAGCTGGTCGGCGCAAAGCCCGACGCGATTCTGATCGCCGGCGCCGGCACCCCGTCGGCCCTGCCGCAGAAAGAACTGAAGGCCCGCAACTACGGCGGCACCATCTATCAGACCCACGGCGCCGCCAACAACGACGTGCTGCGCGTCTGCGGCAAGGACTGCGACGGCATGTTCCTGCCGGCCGGCCCGCTGCTGGTGGCGGCCCAGTTGCCCGATTCCAACCCGGTCAAGAAGTCGGCCCTGGCCTACGTCGAGACCTACGAGAAGGCCAACGGCGCCGGCTCCACCAACACGTTCGGCGGCCACATGTGGGATGCCGGCCAATTGGTGGTTGCAGCATTGCCGGTGGCGCTGAAGTCGGGCGCCAAGCCCGGCACGCCGGAATTCCGCGTCGCCATGCGCGACGCGCTTGAAGGCGTGAAGGATCTGGCTGCCTCGCAAGGCGTGTTCAACATGTCGCCCACCGACCACGCCGGTTTTGACGAGCGTTCGCGCGTCATCGTCAAGGTCGAAGGCGGCAAGTGGGTCTATCAGCCCGGCCTGTAACTCCCCAGGATTGCCCGATCCACGGGTGCGCGACGTAAGGCAGGCGCCAGACGCTGGCGCTTGTCTTGCGGCACCCGAGCAATGCTTCGCACCGGCCTCTCCGGCCGGTGTGTCGTATCAGCAAGAAATCACAAGGTAGTTGTTCGATGGATTCCTCAATTGCGCTGATCCTGCTGCAAGACGGTGTCGTCAACGGCGCTATCTATGCCCTGTTGGGCATGGCTCTGGTGCTGGTTTTCGCCGTTACGCGCGTCATTTTCATTCCCCAGGGCGAGTTCGTGGCGTTTGGCGCCTTGACCCTGGCCATGCTGGTGGACGGCAAGGTGCCCGGCACCGCCTATCTGCTGCCGCTGCTGGGCGCCGTCTGCCTGGCGCTTGAACTGCTGCGCGCCGTGCGCACCCGCAGCTTTGCCGGCCTGCCCAAAGCGCTGGTGACCTGTGTCGTCCTGCCGCTGGCGCTGTTCTGGGTGACCAAGAGCTATACCGGACCGGACAACTCGCTGTGGCTGAACATGCTGCTGACGCTGCTGCTGGTGATCCCGATGGGTCCGATGGTTTACCGCATCGTCTACCAGCCATTGGCTGAGGCCACCGTGCTGGTGCTGCTGATCGTCTCCGTGGCCGTGCACTTCGCCTTGATGGGCCTGGCACTGGTGTTTTTTGGCGCCGAAGGCTGGCGCACGCCGGCGTTCGTCAGCGGCCAGGTGGATCTGGGCTTCATGGTCTGGTCCGCGCAAAGCCTGTTCGTGGTGGCGACCTGCGCGCTGCTGATCGTCGCCCTGTGGTTGTTCTTCGGCAAGACCTTGTATGGCCGCGCGCTGCGCGCCACGGCCGTCAACCGCCGCGGTGCTCGGCTGGTCGGCATCAGCACCACCATGTCCGGCAGCCTGACGTTCACGCTGGCCGTGGGCATCGGCGCCATGTCCGGCATGCTGATCGCGCCCATCACCACCGTCTACTACGACACGGGCTTCCTGATCGGCTTGAAGGGCTTCGTGGGCGCCATCATCGGCGGCCTGGCCAGCTACCCCATCGCCGCGGCCGGTTCGCTGCTGGTCGGCGTGCTGGAGTCGTTCTCGTCCTTCTGGGCCAGCGCCTACAAGGAAGTGATTGTCTTTACCTTGATTATCCCGGTTCTGGTGTGGCGTTCGTTCAGCACCCATCACGTGGACGAAGAGGAATAAACGCCATGAACCGCATTTTGCTTGCCGTATTCATCGTCGTCCTGGCGGGCCTGCCGTTGGTGCCGGTCACGCCTGAATTCTGGGTGACGCAACTCAATTACATCGGCCTGGCCAGTCTGGTTGTGCTGGGGCTGGTGCTCTTGACCGGCGTGGGCGGCCTGACCTCGTTCGGCCAGGCGGCGTTCGTCGGCCTGGGCGCGTACACCACCGCCTTCCTGACCACGCAGTACGACGTATCGCCCTGGCTGGCGCTGCCCGTCGGCCTGGTCATCACCGCCGTCGTGGCATATCTGCTGGGCGCGATCACGTTGCGCCTGTCGGGCCACTATCTGCCGCTGGGCACCATCGCCTGGGGCTTGTCGCTGTATTTCCTGTTCGGCAATATCGACTGGCTGGGCAAGCACGACGGCATCGCCGGCATCGAACCCCTCAGCGTTTTCGGCATTTCGCTGGCCAGCGGCCGGCACATTTATTACCTGATCTGGGTGTTCGTCCTGCTGGCGCTGTGGGCAACGCGCAATCTGCTGAACTCGCGTCCGGGCCGCGCCATCCGCGCGCTGAAAAGCGGCGCGGGCATGGCCGAATCGATGGGCGTGAACACGGCCGCGTACAAGGTCGTGATCTTTGTCTGGGCGGCATTGCTGGCCTGCATCTCGGGTTGGCTTTACGCGCACATGCAGCGCGCCGTCAGCCCCAGCCCCTTCGGCCTGAACTACGGCATTGAATACCTGTTCATGGCCGTGGTGGGCGGTGCGGGCTACGTCTGGGGCGCCTTGCTCGGTTCCAGCGTCATCCTGGTGCTGAAGGACCAGTTGCAGAACCTGCTGCCCAAGCTGCTGGACACCAACGCCAACTTCGAAATGATCGTTTTCGGCGTGCTGCTGATCCTGATGCTGCAATACGCCCGCAACGGCCTGTGGCCGATCCTGGCGGGCTGGTGGGGCAGCGTCACCGGCGCCGACGGGTCGCGCCGCAACCTGGCGCCGCCGGCCCCCGCGCCCGCCTTGCCGACGCGCGAGCGCCCGCAAGCGGGGCAGGTGGTGCTGGAAGTGGACGCCATCCGCAAGGAATTCGGTGGCCTGGTTGCAGTCAACGACATCACCTTCAAGGTCAGTTCGGGCGAAATCATGGGCCTGATCGGCCCCAACGGCGCCGGCAAGAGCACGACCTTCAACCTGATCAGCGGCGTGCTGCCGGTCACGCGCGGTAAGGTCACGTTCATGGGCCAGCGCATCGACAACCGCTCGGCGCGCGAGATCGCCAAGCTGGGCGTCGGCCGCACTTTCCAGCACGTGCAACTGCTGCCCGGCATGACCGTGCTGGAAAACGTGGCGCTGGGCGCGCACTTGCGCTCCGACGTCGGCGTGCTGGCGGGCGCCTTGCATTCGGACCGCGCCCGTGAAGCGCAGCTGCTGCACGAAGCCGCCGAGCAGATCAAGCGCGTGGGCCTGGGCGAGTACCTGTATGAGCAGGCCGGCAACCTGGCGCTGGGCCAGCAACGCATCCTGGAAATCGCGCGCGCCCTGGCGTCCGATCCCGTGCTGTTGCTGCTGGACGAGCCTGCCGCCGGCCTGCGCTACAAGGAAAAGCAGGACCTGGCGCGCGTGCTGGAACAGCTGCGCGCGGAAGGCATGAGCATTCTGCTCGTCGAACACGATATGGATTTTGTGATGCGCCTGACCAACCACCTCGTGGTGATGGATTTCGGCACCAAGCTGGCCGAAGGCGTGCCGGCCGACGTGCAAAAGAACCCGGCGGTGCTGGAAGCCTATCTGGGCGGCATCGACGACGACCTGCCCGAAGCGGATCAGGCCAAGCCCGTGTCGGCCGGAGGTGTGCAATGAGCGCGACGCAAACCCCCGTTCTGGAAGTCAGCAACCTGTCGGCCCGCTACGGCAAAGTCGGCGCGCTGGTGGGCGCCACCCTGACCGTGCCCGCCGGCAGCATCGTGACCGTGATCGGCGCCAACGGCGCCGGCAAATCCACCATGTTGAACGCCATGATGGGTTCCTTGCCGCAGACCGGCCATGCGGCCGGCACCGTGCAGTACGCAGGAACCGACGTGTCGAGCTGGCAGGTGGAGCGCCGCGTGGCGGCAGGCATGTCGCTGGTGCCCGAGCGCCGCGAGCTGTTCGGCACCATGTCGGTGGAAGACAACCTGCTCTTGGGCGGCTTTCGCCGCTACCGGGCGCGCGAGGCCGGCTGGCGCGACACGTTGAACGAAGTGTTCGACCTGTTCCCGCGCTTGCGTGAACGCCGCGCCCAGCAGGCCGGCACCTTGTCCGGCGGCGAACGCCAGATGCTGGCCGTCGGCCGCGCGCTGATGGCCAAGCCCACGCTGCTGATGCTGGACGAACCCAGCCTGGGCCTGGCGCCGCGCATCGTGCGCGAGATCTTCCACATCATCGCGCGCCTGCGCGAAACTGGCGTGGCGATCCTGTTGGTCGAGCAGAACGCCCGCGCGGCCCTGCAAGTGGCCGACTACGGTTACGTGCTGGAAACCGGTGAAGTGATCCTGCACGGCCCGGCGCGCGAACTGGCGGGCGACCCGAAGGTGATCGAAAGCTACCTTGGCCTGGGCAAGGGCGCGGAAAAAGACTGAACGGCCCCGAAGCCGACCCTGACAAAGCCGGACACCGACAGGTGCCCGGTTTTTTTATCTGTCGAACACCTCGACCACGCGGAAGCGTTCGCAGACCAGCATCATGTCCGGCGCATAGCCGCCATTGCGTTCGAAGTAGGCGATGTGCGCGTCCCGCCACACGTCGTAGGGGCCTTCGCCCTCGGCCAGCGCGAATGCTTCGTCCACCTGGTCAAAGCGCTGGATCAGCACGCTGATGGTCTCGATGACGCAAGCCGGCCGGCCCTTGCCGTCCAGCACCACGTCGCGCCGCCCGGCCGCGGGCACAGGTTCCTTGTCGTTGAAGTGATGAAGGGCGCCGCAGGTCGCCGTCTTGGTGCCGGCCAGCACCAGCGCCAGCAGTTCGTCGGCCAGCTCGGGCGAGTCGCCGAACTGGAACGTCACGGCGTTTTCGTAGGGGGCCGGGGGTTTCAAGCTTGGGGTGTCCATTGCAGGTTCAGCTCCTGGTCCATTTCAGGGTCGGACGTGGAAGGGGCGCCGGTTTCGATGCGTCCGGCCAGCCGGCGCGTACAGGCGGGGTCGTCGGGGACATGCACGGTAAGGTCATACCAGCCGCCCGTGCGCGTCATGTCCCACGACAATTCGACGGATTCGCCAGGCGCCAAGGCGGCGCCGGTTTGTGGCGGGTAGCGGTAGGCGTTGGCGTCGACACGGAACGTGCGCGGTTCGGGGCCGGGGTTATGCACCGTCAGCCGCAGGGACGCGCCAGGTGCCGCATAGGCGGCGGTGACTTCCAAGGACGGCGCTTTACCGGCCGCCGCGCGCCCCGTGCAATGGCGGTGGAACCCGTTCGGCCCCAGCACCCACAAGTCGTAGCGGCCGTCGTCACCGGCCGTCAGCCATTCACCCTCCAGCCGCTTGCCGGCTTCCACGGTGTAGCGGCGCGGGCCGCGGTCCAGATGCAGCCGGTCGTAGACATGCAGTACCGCGGCGGCCGTACCGACGTTCTCGAATTGCAGCGTGACGCGCTCGCCGTCCACCCGTGCGTGGGTATGCAGCGCGTAAGGCAGCGCGCGGGAGGGGCGCGTGCCCGATTGCTGGCGCGCCAGCGCCGGTTGCGCCGGCGCGGGGGGCGTCACGGTGCCGGGCAGGGCGGAGGCTTGCGCAGCCCGCTCGGCCGTGGCGGGAAAGTCGCGCAGCAGGTCGGCGCCGTCGGGGTTGGCGAAGTCGAAGATCGACGTCAGGTCGCCGCAGACGGCACGGCGCCAGGGCGAGATATTCGGTTCGGCCACGCCGAAACGCTGTTCGACGAAACGCAGCACCGACGTGTGGTCGAACACTTGCGAATTGACCCATCCGCCCTTGGTCCAGGGTGACAGCACGTACATGGGCACGCGTGGTCCCAACCCGTAGACGCCGTGCAGATGGGCAGGCGTGTCGTCCTTTTCCACGCCGGTGATGAGCTCGTGGTATTCGCCGCGGGTGTCCACGGTGGACGCGCCGGCCAGTGCGCCCGTGGCGTCGCGCGAAGGCGGGGCGGGCGGAGGCATGTGATCGAAGAAGCCGTCGTTCTCATCGAACATCAGCAGCAGGACGGTCTTGCTCCAGACCTCGGGATTGGCGGTCAGCGCATCCAGGACGCGGGCCGTGTAGTCCGCGCCCTGCGCGGGGCTCGAGGGGCTGGGGTGTTCGGATCCCGCCTTGGTGGCGCAGATCCACGACACCTGCGGCAGCGTGCCGTCCAGCACGTCCTGGCGCAGCAGGTCCAGGCCACGGGTCGTCAGCGCCTTTTCCTTCAGCGCGGCAAGCGATCCCGGCACCCCGTGGTAGGCATCGCGATAGGCTTTGAAGCCCGCCGTGGGATTCAGCGAGTAGTTGTCCGCCATGTTCTGATAGATGCGCCAGCTGACGCCAGCGGCTTCCAGCCGTTCCGGATAGGTGGTCCACGTGTAGGCGCGGGCGGGGTCTCCGCCCTTGAGCTTGTTGTAGACGTTGCCCAGCGCCGGGCCATTGCCGCGCCCTGCGCCGTCGTTCGTGCCGCTCCACACGAACAGCCGGTTCGTATTGGTGCCCCCGGTGAACGAGCAGTGGTAGGCGTCACAGAGGGTGAAGGCGCGCGCCATGGCGTACTGGAAAGGCATGTCGGCCTCGGTGTAGTACGCCATCGAATGGTTCTTCTTGGCGGCGGGCCAGCGGCCCATGCGGCCCGCTTCCCAGGCGTCCTGGGCGTTGGACCAGGTGTGCGGCGTGCTGGCCACGCGCAAGGTCTCGAAGGCTTCGCGCGTATCCAGGTGATAGGGCAGCACGGTGCGCGGGGCGCCGTCGTCGGGCTTGTCGTTGTATTGCGCCCAGACGGTGCGGTGGCGGGCCTCAGGGCTGTCCGGCACCGGGATGGGAAAGCGGTCGCCAAAACCGCGCACGCCCGCCAGGCCGCCGAAATAATGGTCGAACGAGCGGTTCTCCTGCATGAAGATCACGATGTGTTCGACATCGCGGATCGTGCCGGTGCGGTGGTTGGCGGGAATGGCCAGTGCGCGGCGGATGGAGGCCGGCAGCAGCGCCAGCGCACTGCTGGCGCCGGCCAGGGTTGCGCTGTTGCGCAGGAAGTCGCGTCGAGTCTGCATGGGGCGGGCATCGCTTGAATGCGACGCTGCCCGCGAGAGGGCGGGCAGCATCAGGGGTATGCGGGGGGATGGCGGCGCCGGTTCAGCGGCGGCCAGTGCTTTCCGCGTAGTCCATGTACAGCTTGTGGGCGCGGCGGGCCAGCGGGCCGTATTCCAGCGCCCGGCCTTCCACGCGGTTCACGTGGACCACCTTGCCGTAGTTGCCGGACGAGAACACTTCGTCGGCCTCTTCGACATCGGCGCGGGTCAGGCTGCGTTCCTGCACGTCGATGCCGTCTGCCTTCAGCAGCGCCAGCACGCGGCGGCGCGTGATGCCGTTCAGGAACGTGCCGTTGTCCACGGGCGTGGACACCACGCCGTTCTTGGCCAGCCACAGGTTGCTGGTGGCGAACTCGGCGATGTTGCCTGCGCCGTCCAGCATGATGGCGTTGTCGAATCCCTTTTCCGCGGCTTCGCGGATGGCGCGCTGGCCGTTGGGGTACAGGCACGACGCCTTGGCGTCGGTGGGCGCCATGTTGGGCCAGGAACGCGCAAAGCTGGAGAAGCACGCCGAGAAGCCTTGCTCGCCGGGCATCGGCACCTTGAACACGTGCAGCACGAATTGGGTCTTGTCGGCATCAGGCAGCAGGAAACCGTCGGCGCAGTAGAACATCGGCTTGATGTAGAGCTCGGTGCCGGCCGGGAACTTGGCCACGGCTTCCAGGCACAGCTTCTGGATCGCTTCCCAGCCGATCTGCGGCTTCATCAGCATCTTTTCGGCCGAGCGCACGACGCGCTGGCAATGCAGGTCCAGGTCGGGCGTCAGGCCGCGGAACGCGCGCGCGCCGTCGAAGACCATGCTGGCCATCCAGAAGGCGTGGTCGGCGGGGCCGAGCAGTTTGGGATTGTCGGTGGTCCAGTGACCGTCGTGCCAATACAGGGCATCCATGTTCATCTTCCTTTGCTTGAATCGGGTAGGCGCTTCTTCGGCGCCGAAACGTCAGGATACATGAGGCGGCGGGCGCGTTTGGCTTGTCATTCGCGCGCAAGCGCTGCCTGGACGCGATCCGCCGCCTCCGCCGGCATCCATTGCCGCCACACGGGGCCGTACTGCTTCAGGAAATAACGCGCTGCGTCCTCGGGTTCCTTGCCTTCGTTCTCAAGCCACCCCAAGGTGGCGTTGATGGCGTCGTCGGGCACGGTCAGTTTGCTCAGGAACTCGGCGATCCGGGGCGCTTCCTTGGCGAATGCCGCGTTCACGCCCGTGACGACGGGGTTGGGCTTGAACTCGGTGGCGACCGGGTCCGGGCATTTGGGATCGGTCATGCAGGTGTAGGCCGCCTGGTCGAAGGCGGGCAGTTCCAGCTTCACCAGGTCCAGCGCGCCCACCAGCGACGTGGGTGTCCAGTAGTAGAAGACGATGTCGCGCTTGCGCTTGTAGGCCGACACGATGGCCGCCTTCTGCGCGGCGCCCGAGCCGGGCGCGAACAGCGAGTAGTCCTTGTCCAGTTTCAGGGCGCGCAGCAGGTTGTCGTTCAGGGTGCCGCAGGCCCAGCCGGCGGGGCAGCCGTAAATGCGGCCGCGGCCCGGGTCTTCGGGGTCGGTGAACACCTTCTTGAAGCGCGCCAGATCGGCCGCGGCCTTCAGTTCAGGGTGGCGTTCGACGGTGTAGCGGGGCACATACCAGCCTTCGCCGGCGTCGTACACGTGACCCACGCCCAGCACGCGGCCGCTGGCCAGTGCCTTCTTCCAGGCGCCTTCGATCTGGCCGGGCCACACTTCGGGCGTCACGTCGACGTCGCCGCGCTGCAGCGCCGCCAGCATGGGTAGCGTTTCGCCGATTTCCACCGTGGTCTTGCAGCCGTAACCGTGTTCCAGCACATAGCGTTCAATGCCGGCCAGCACCAGGTTGGACTCCCAGTTCAGGCCACTGAAGCGGATGGGGCGGTCGACTTCGCAGGTGGGGGCGGACGAGGCGGCCTGGGCAGCCGGGGCCAGCAGGGTTGCGGCCAGCGCCAGGGCGCCGATGACGGGGGCGAGCGGATGCGGGTTGCGCATGGTCAGGCACCTGTTTGATTGGGTGCGTTTGATTGTACGGGTGCTTGACGGGAGGCCAAACGCAAACGGGGCCGCATGGTGCGGCCCCGTCCGGACGGCAAGCGTGTGCCGGTCAGGCGCGGGCGGCGCGCCGGCGTTCGATGAAGGCGCCGACTTCGCCCACGATGCCGCGGCGGAAGGCCAGCACGCAGATCACAAAGATCAGGCCGATCACGATGGTGACGGATTCACCCAGGCGCAGGAACCAGTCCACGCCGGTCAGGTTGGCCATCATCTGGCCGAAATCGCCCACCTTGTTCTCCAGCAGCACCACGATGAAGGCGCCCAGGATCGGGCCCGTCAAGGTGCCGAGCCCGCCGATCAGCGTCATCAGGATGACCAGCCCCGACATCTGCCACGTGGCGTCCGACAAGGTGGCCGACACGAACACCAGCGTCTTGGTGGCGCCGGCCAGGCCGGCCAGCGCGGCCGACAGCACGAAGGCCAGCAGCTTGAAGCGGTCGACGTCGTAGCCCAGCGAAATGGCGCGCGGCTCGTTCTCGCGCAGCGCCTGCAGCACTTGCCCGAACGGCGAATTCACCGTGCGCCAGATGATGAAGTAGCCGATGACGAAGATGGCCATCACCACGTAGTACAGGTTGATGTCCTTGGACAGGTCGACCAGTCCCAGCAAGGTGCCGCGCGGCACGCTTTGCAGGCCGTCTTCACCGCCGGTGAACTTGGCCTGCAGGAAGAAGAAGAACACCATCTGCGCCAATGCCAGCGTGATCATGGCGAAGTAGATGCCGCTGCGCCGGATGGCGATGGCGCCCATCGCCAGGCCCAGCAGCGCCGCCACGCCCACGCCGAACAGCAGGCCGATTTCGGTCGGGAAGCCCCAGACCTTCATCGCATGGCCGGCCGCATACGCCGCGCTGCCCAGGAAGGCGGCGTGCCCGAAGGACAGCAGCCCGGTAAAGCCCAGCAGCAGGTTGAACGCGCAGGCGAACAGCGCGTAGCACATGATCTTCATGGCGAAGATCGGATACACCCCGAGAAAGGGTAGAGCGGCCACCACGACGGCCAGGACCGCATAGCCCAGGAATTGACGATTCATTTTTCTTTTCCGAACAGCCCGGCCGGGCGGATCAACAGAACGATGGCCATGATGATGAACACGACGGTGCTGGAGGCTTCAGGCCAGAACACCTTGGTCAGTCCTTCAATCACGCCCAGGCCCAGACCGGTCACGATGGCGCCCATGATGGACCCCATGCCCCCGATCACGACCACGGCGAACACGACGATGATGAGGTTGGACCCCATCAACGGGGAAATCTGCAGGACGGGCGCGGCCAGCACGCCGGCAAAGCCCGCCAGCGCCACGCCGAAGCCGTAGGTCAGCGTGATCATGCGGGGCACGTTCACGCCGAAGGCCTCGACCAGGCGGGGGTTTTCGGTGCCGGCGCGCAGCAGGGCGCCCAGGCGGGTGCGTTCGATCACGAACCAGGTCGCCAGGCAGACGACCACCGACGCCGCCACGACCCAGCCGCGATAGTTCGGCAGGATCATGAAGCCCAGGTTGGTCGCGCCGCGCAAGGCCTCGGGCGTGGGATAGGGTTGGCCCGACACGCCGTAGAAGCTGCGGAACAGCCCCTCTATCAGCAGGGTCAACCCGAAAGTCAGCAGCAGGCCGTACAGGTGGTCGAGCTTGTACAGGTGCTTGAGCAGCAATTTCTCGATCAGGATGCCGAATAGCCCGACGACCAACGGCGCCAGGATCAGCATGACCCAGTAGTTCAACCCCAGGTACGACAGCCCCATCCAGGCGATGAACGCGCCCAGCATGTAAAGCGCGCCGTGCGCGAAGTTGATGACGTTCAGCAGCCCGAAGATAACGGCCAGCCCGAGCGACAACATGGCATAGAAGGAACCGTTGACCAGGCCCAGTAATAGCTGGCCGAACAAGGCCTGTATAGGGATGCCGAAAAGGTCAGTCATCTTGTGAAAATCCTGCGCGTACGGATGGAAGCGAGCAAATGCGAGCTGCGGCGGCGGCTTGCGCCCGACCGCAGCTCGGGGTCACATAAGCCGGGGATTACTTCTTGACCAGCTTGCAGGTGGACTCGGACAACTTGGTGTAGACCTCGTCGCCGGGCAGCGTCGCCACGACCTTGTAGTAGTCCCACGGGCCCTTGGACTCGGCCGGGGTCTTGACCTGCATCAGGTACATGTCGTGGATCATGCGGCCGTCTTCGCGCACATACCCGCCCTGGGCGAAGAAGTCGTTGACCTTGTTGGACTTCATCCACTTCATCACGGCGTCGCCGTCGTCCGTGCCGGTGGCCTTGACCGCGTTCAGATAGAAGCTGAGGGCGGAATAGTCGCCCGCCTGAAGCATGGACGGCTTGCGGCCGACCTTGGCTTCGAACTTCTTGGACCAGGCGCGCGAAGCGTCGGATTGATCCCAGTACCAGCCATCGGTCAGGTACATGCCCTGCGTGGCCTGCAGGCCCAGCGCGTGCACGTCGTTGATGAAGACCAGCAGGCCGGCCATCTTCATGGTCTTGGTCACGCCGAATTCATTGGCGGCCTTGATCGCGTTGATGGTGTCGCCGCCTGCGTTGGCCAGACCCAGGATCTGCGCCTTGGAGGCTTGCGCTTGCAGCAGGAAGGACGAGAAGTCCGAAGCGCCCAGCGGCGCCCGCACCTGGCCTTTCACTTCGCCGCCCGCAGCCTTGACGACCGCCATCGTGTCACGCTCCAGCGCATGGCCGAAGGCGTAGTCGGCGGTCAGGAAGAACCAGCTCTTGCCGCCGTCCTTCACGACGGCGGAACCGGTGCCGCGCGCCAGGGCCACGGTGTCGTAGGCGTAGTGCACGGTGTAGGGCGAGCATTGCGCGTTGGTCAGGTCCGAAGCGCCCGCGCCAATTGCCATGAAAGGCTTTTTCTTGGCTGCGGCCACGCCGGCCATGGCCAGGCTGGTCGACGAGTTCGTGCCGGCGATGATGACGTCCACCTTCTGTTCGTCGAACCATTCGCGCACGCGCGCCGACGCGACGTCGGCCTTGTTCTGGTGGTCGGCCGAGACGACTTCGATCTTCTTGCCGTTGATCGAGCCGCCGGCGTCTTCGATCGCCATGCGGATCGCTTCCAGACCGGCCTTGCCGTCGATGTCGGAATACACGCCCGACATGTCGGTGATGAAGCCGATGCGGATGACATCGTCGGAGATACCTTGCGCGTGGGCGGTCGCCCCTGCAAATCCCAGGCCCGCCATGGCCAGTGCAGCAGTGATGGTGTGCAGCTTCATGGGATGACTCCTCTTCCCTACGGTGTAGTGTTGCCGGGGTTCCGGCGGATGACAGGTTGTTTTAGACGCCCAGCAATTCGTTGAGCGTGTCCTGTTTTTCTGAAAGTTCCGCCGCTTCGAAATGCTCGACGATCTGGCCGTGTTCCATGACATAGAAGCGGTCGGCCAGGGGAGCCGCGAAGCGGAAGTTCTGCTCCACCATGACGATGGTGTAGCCGCGCTGCTTGAGCGTCGTGATCATGCGGGCCAGCGCCTGCACGATGACCGGCGCCAGGCCTTCGGAGATTTCGTCCAGCAGCAGCAGGTTGGCGCCGGTGCGCAGGATGCGCGCCACCGCCAGCATTTGCTGTTCACCGCCCGACAAGCGCGTGCCAGGCGAATTCCGGCGCTCTTGCAGGTTGGGGAACATGTCGTAGATCTCGGCGAGCGACATGCCGCCGCCCAGCGAGCCCACGACGGGGGGCAGCAGCAGGTTCTCTTCGCAAGACAGGCTGGCGAAGATGCCGCGTTCTTCAGGGCAATAGCCCACGCCCAGGTGGGCGATCTTGTAGGTGGGCAGATCGATGGCTTCGGTGCCATGGATGCGCACCGAACCCTTGCGCGACCCGGTCAGGCCAAGAATGGCCCGCAGGGTCGTCGTGCGGCCGGCGCCGTTGCGGCCCAGCAGCGTGACGACTTCGCCTTGTCCCACGCGCATATCCACGCCGTGCAGGATGTGCGATTCCCCGTACCAGGCTTGCAGGCCCGAGATTTCCAGTGCCGGGGTGCTCATGCGTGCGCTCCTTGAAGTTCGCCGTCGGTGGTGCCCATGTAGGCTTGCATCACGGCCGGGTGGCGCGAGACTTCGGCGTACGTCCCCTCGGCCAGCACCGAGCCGCGCGCCAGCACGGTGATGGTGTTGGCAATGGAGGACACGACGTTCATGTTGTGTTCGACCATCAGGATGGTGCGCCCGGCGCTCACGCGCTTGATCAACTGCGTGACGCGGTCCACGTCTTCGTGGCCCATGCCCTGGGTGGGCTCGTCCAGCAGCATCAGTTCGGGTTCCATCGCCAGGGTCGTCGCGATTTCCAGCGCGCGCTTGCGGCCATACGGCAGGTTCACCGTGGTTTCGTTCGCGAAGGCGCCCAGGTCCACCTGGTCCAGCAGCGCTCGGGCAGGCTCGTTCAGCGCGGCCAGGCGTTTATCGCTTTGCCAGAAATGGAACGACAGGCCGGTCTTGCGCTGCAAGCCGATCCGCACGTTTTCAAGCACGGTCAGGTGGGGAAACACCGCCGAAATCTGGAACGAGCGGATGACGCCGCGCCGCGCGATTTGCGCGGGGCGATCGCCGGTGATGTCGATGCCGTTGAACTTGATCGTTCCCGACGTGGGAGATAAGAACTTGGTAAGCAGGTTGAAGCAAGTGGTCTTGCCCGCGCCGTTAGGCCCGATCAAGGCATGAATCTCGCCCCGCTTGATACGCAAATCGACCCCATTGACCGCGACGAATCCGCGGAACTCCTTGGTGAGGCCTTTTGTCTCCAGGATTGTGTCATCCATGTCCGCTGCACCGGCGTTGATTTTTATGGTCTCAACCTGCCGTGATTTCGGCAGGCCCCCGCGGGGTCGTGAAATGCAGCGATTGTTCGCTGTTTTCCGATGAGTTGCCGGCGAGTATGCGGACCTCTTTATCAAAATTCCATGAGGGTTTTACATAGGTTTTGCAGTGCGGCATGTTGAATTGTCAACAGGCCGACAATACTTGGCGTACAAGGCGGGAAAACCCTTTTCCCATCCAATGCGTTGCAGCAAATAGGCGTTGATTGATATCAATGCCTTATGCGAATTTCATCAAGGGAAAACCCGGTTTTCCATCTATTGAAATGATTCCGCAATATTCGGAATGCTGTATTCACGCAGGCGTTTTCTGTTTGAATTCGCACAGGTCGGAAATGCCGCATTGCGGGCATTTCGGTTTACGCGCCACGCAGACATAGCGGCCTTGCAATATCAGCCAGTGATGGGCGTCCTGCATGTATTCGCGCGGCACGAACTTCACCAGTTTCTCTTCGACTTCCAGCACGTTCTTGCCGGGCGCGATACCCGTGCGGTTGGAAACGCGGAAGATGTGCGTGTCCACGGCCATGGTCGGCTGGCCGAACGCGGTGTTCAGCACCACGTTGGCCGTCTTGCGGCCCACCCCGGGCAGCGATTCCAGGGCTTCGCGCGTTTGAGGCACTTCACCGCCGTGGTGCTCGATCAGGATCCGACAGGTGGCGATCGTGTTCTTGGCCTTGGTGCGATACAGGCCGATCGTCTTGATGTAGTCGGACAGGCCTTCTTCGCCCAGGTCCAGCAGGGCCTGGGGCGTGCCGTACTGCGGGAAGAACTTGCGCGTGGCGATATTGACCGACTTGTCGGTCGCTTGCGCCGACAGCAATACCGCGATCAGCAATTGGAACGGGGTGTCGTATTCCAGTTCGGTGGTGGGGTGGGGATTGGCCGCCTGCAGGCGGGCGAAGATCTCACGGCGTTTGGCTGCGTTCATGACTGCGTCGGATTGCGGCGGGCCCGGGCGCGGGCCAGCGCGGATTCAATGGCGGAGCGCTTGCGGTCTTCGCTTTGCGCGTCGGCGGTGGCGGGCGTTACTCCGGGGGCGGCGGCCTGAACAGGAGCTGCCTGAGCGGGAGCCTCCGGCGCCATCAGGCGCGCGTTGTCGGCCGCCAGACGTTCGGTGCGCGCCAGGTGGCTGCGATGGCGCTGCCGGCTGACGGCGGCGTCTTGCGCGCTCCAGGCGCGTCCGGCCGGGACCATCTGGATGCAGTCCACCGGACAGGGCGCCACGCACAGGTCGCAGCCCGTGCACCAATCGGCCAGCACCGTGTGCATGTGTTTGTTCGCGCCCACGATGGCGTCGACCGGACAGGCCTGGATGCACAGCGTACAGCCGATGCAGTGGGATTCATCGATGCGCGCGACCAGCAGCGGGCCAGGTTCGCCGCGTTCCAGGTCCAAGGGCAGGACGGGGGTCTCGAGCAGGGCGGCAAGCGCGGCGACGCCCTCGTCGCCGCCGGGCGGGCAGCGGTTGATCGGGGCTGCGCCCTCGGCGATGGCGTCGGCATAGGGCCGGCAGCCGTCATAGCCGCACTTGGTGCATTGCGTCTGGGGCAGCAAGGCGTCGATGCGGTCGGCAAGTGAGCGACAGGACATGTAAGGCCAATAAAAGAAAAAGGGGCCACTCGGGCCCCGTGGAATACGGATCTGGCTTGAGGGCGCGCGGGCCGGGCCCGCGCGTCACCTGCCGGACGGCGCTATGCCGTCGTCAAGCCGATTGCCGGATGAATTCGGCAATTTTAGGACAGATCATTTCGCGCCACCGGCGGCCGGAGAAAATCCCGTAGTGGCCGCAGTTCGGGGCGGTGTAGTGCGTCTTGCGTTCAGCCGGGATGTTCTTGCACAGCTTGATGGCCGCGCGGGTCTGTCCCTGGCCCGAAATATCGTCCAGCTCGCCTTCGATGGTGAACAGGGCGACCTGCTTGATATCGGCCGGGCGCACGGTCTGGCCGTCCACTTCCCAGGTGCCGCTGGGCAGCGCGAAGTCCTGGAACACCATGCGGATCGTGTCCAGGTAGAACTCGGCTGGCATGTCCAGCACGGCGTTGTATTCGTCGTAGAAGCGGCGATGCGCTTCGGCGTCGCTGTCGTCGCCGCGCAGCAAGTCCAGGTAGAACTCATAGTGCGACTTCATGTGGCGGTCGGGGTTCATGGCCATGAACCCGGCATGCTGCAGGAAGCCCGGATAGACCTTGCGGCCGGCGCCCGGATAGCGGGGCGGCACCGGGTGGATCACCTGGCTCTCAAACCACGAATAGGGCTTGGTCGTGGCCAGGCGGTTCACCTGCGTGGGCGACTGGCGCGGATCGATGGGGCCGCCCATCATCACCATGCTGCGCGGCTGGCAGGGATCATTGGCGGTCGCCATCAGCGACACGGCGGCCAGCACCGGCACGGTGGGCTGGCAGACCGAGATCACGTGCACGTCCGGGCCCAGGTGCCGGATGAAATCCTGCACATAGCGCACGTAGTCGTTCAAATGGAACGGGCCGGCCGACAGCGGCACCATGCGGGCGTCGACCCAGTCCGTGACGTAGACGTCATGGTTGGGCAGAAGGGCGCGCACGGTGTCGCGCAGCAGCGTGGCGTGGTGGCCGGACAGCGGGGCGACCAGCAGCACCTTGGGGTCATCGCGGCCGGCGGCGCGCACGTCGCGGTGGAAGTGCACCAGGCGGCAGAAGGGCTTGTCCAGCGCCAGGGTTTCGGTGACGCGTACGGGCTTGCCGTTGATCTGGGTCTCGGGAAGGTTCCAGGCGGGCTTCTGATATTCCTTGCCGATCCGCGTCATCAACTCGTACCCGGCCGCCATCTGGCGGGAAATCGGGGTGTAGGCGAGGGGACTGTAAGGGCTGGAGAACAGCTGGGAACCGGCATCCGTGAATGCAGCGAACGGAGTCAGGAAGGCGCGCTGCATTTCGTGCAATTGGTACAGCATTTGGGGGAAGTCCTTCTGGGTCGTGCGTGTGCCCCGATTATTGCGCCGAGGACTAAAGATATATCCAATCAGCCTGAAGAAACTGCCGCAAAGACCGGGATTCTGTTGCTAAAAAGAGACCCGTCATCCCATTAAGCACCAGTTTAGGGCGTTTTCCCGTCCAGCCCAGCGCCCAAACGGAGGATTTATGCACTAAGCCGGCTCGCGTGGGATCACCAGTAATTCTCGACCGCCAGGTTGCCGGGGATGCCCCGGCGGCCCGGCTTGAAGCCGCGTTCGCCCAGCAGCTTGCGGGCATCGGCCAGCATCTCGGGGTTGCCGCAAAGCATGATCTTGGCGTGCTCGGGGTCCAGTGGCAGCCCGGCCAGCTGCTCCAGCCGGCCATCGGCAATCAGCGTGGTCAGGCGCGCCTGGGGCATGCCCGGCAGGGCTTCGCGCGTGGCGATGGGCAGGTAGACGAGCTTTTGCGGGTCGGCCGCGAACAGCTCGGCCAGCTCGGGCCGTTCATCCCAGGACTCGATCTCTTCGCGGTAGGCGAGCTCCGCCGCGGTGCGTACGCCATGCACCAGGATGATGCGGCGGTAGGCGCGCCAGGTGGCGGGGTCGCGCAGGATGGACAGGTAGGCGGACAGCCCGGTGCCGGAGGCCAGCAGCCAGAGGTCGCCGCCCGGGGCGAAGCGTTCCAGCGTCAAAAAGCCGTAGGGCGTCTTTTCCACGTACAGCGCGTCGCCCGGCTGCAGCTGCGCCATGCGCGGGCTGAACAGGCCGTCGGGGACCACGATGGAATAGAACTCCAGCCCGGACTCGTGCGGGGCCGACACCATGGAATAGGCGCGCCACAGGGTGGGCGGGCCGTCGGGATCGTCCGCCCCGGGCAAACCGACCCGGGCGAACTGGCCTGGCAGGAATGTATACGCGTCGTCGCGCGTCACGCGCACCGAGAACAGCTTGTCGGGCACCCAGGTATGGATCTGGGTTACGGTCTGGCGCGTGTATTTGGAGTCGTCGGTCATCGGGGCATCGCACGATGCCGGCCGCCAGGCAGCAGCCGGCTGTCGCGGACTATTTTTCCAGGTATTGCAGCTTGTCCTGCTTGCCGTTCCAGTCGTCGGCGTCCGGCAGGGGCTTCTTGGCGCGGCTGATGCTGGCGAACTCGGGCGAGAGTTCGGCGTTCAGCGCGATGAAATTCAGTTGGTCCTGCGGCACGTCTTCTTCGGCGTAGATCGCATTGGCCGGGCATTCCGGGATGCAGACGGCGCAGTCGATGCATTCGTCCGGATCGATCACGAGGAAGTTCGGACCCTCACGAAAACAGTCCACCGGGCACACATCAACGCAATCGGTGTACTTGCACTTAATACAGTTTTCGGTGACAACGTGGGTCATTCAGGAACTCCGGGATCGGCGGCTTTTGTGTCTTGTTGGCCGGATTTTACCCAATGCGGGCGGGATGTGCCGGTAATACCCGTATTGACATCGTGGCCCATCGCCCTGAACCCCCGGTCCTCTATGCTATGGTGTCGCGAAACGATACGCGCAATCATGATAATCACTTCGCTGCTCGACACCGATCTGTACAAATTCAGCATGATGCAAGTGGTGCTGCATCAATTCCCCGCTGCGCAGGTCGAGTACCGTTACAAGTGCCGCACCGTGGGCGCCGACTTGCGCCCCTATCTGGATGAAATCCGCGAAGAAGTGCACCAATTGTGCCAGCTGCGCTTTACGCAGGACGAACTGGATTACCTGGGCGGCTTGCGTTTCATCAAGAGCGACTTCGTTGATTTTCTTGGGCTGTTCCACATGCCCGAGCGCTGCATCCACATCAGCGAAGGCGACGCGCCCGGCGAGATCTCGATCGAGGTCAAGGGCCCGTGGCTGCACACGATCCTGTTCGAGATCCCGGTGCTGGCCATCGTCAACGAGGTCTATTTCCGCAACACGCGCAAGAATCCAGACTGGGAAGAAGGCCGCCAGCGCTTGCAGTCCAAGATGCACCTGGTGCTGGACGATCCCGCGTTGGCCGATTTCCGCGTGGCCGAATACGGCACGCGCCGCCGCTTCTCGAAGGTCTGGCACCAGGAAGTCGTGTCCACCATGAAGGCGCAGATGGGGCCGCACTTTGCCGGCACCAGCAATGTGCTGCTGGCCAAGCAGCACGAAGTGCTGCCGCTGGGCACGATGGGCCATGAATACCTGCAGGCCTGCCAGGCGCTGGGCCCGCGCTTGCGTGATTCGCAGGTGTACGCCCTGGAAGTCTGGGCCAAGGAATACCGTGGCGACCTGGGCATCGCGCTGTCGGACGTCTACGGCATGGATGCCTTCCTGCGCGACTTCGACATGTATTTCTGCAAGCTTTTCGACGGCGCGCGCCACGACTCTGGCGACCCCTTCGTCTGGGGCGAGCGCCTGCTGGAACACTACCGGAAGAATCGCGTGGACCCCCGCGCCAAGACCCTGGTGTTCTCGGATTCGCTGACGTTCCCGCGCGCCATCGAACTGGCCCGCCAGTTTGCCGGGCGCTGCAAGGTGTCGTTCGGCATCGGCACCAACCTGACCAACGACCTGGGCCATGAACCGCTGCAGATCGTCATGAAGATGGTCCGTTGCAATGGCCAGCCCGTGGCCAAGGTGTCCGACGCGCCCGAAAAGACCATGTGCGACGATCCCGCGTACCTGGCGTATCTGCGCCAGGTGTTCCAGCTGCCTCCCGCCTGAAGGCGGCTCGGGGTAAATTGCTGGTTTCCTTGTATTGATTCACCCACCCAACTCGACTCTAGGGGAATATTCATGAGCAGCATCAAGCGCTTCCACGTCGCCAAGCGCCTGTCGGACATGGCCGTGTACAACGGCGTCGCGTATCTGGCAGGCCAGGTGCCTGACGATGCCAAGCTGGACATCACCGGCCAGACCGAGCAAGTGCTGGCGACGATCGATCGCCTGCTGGCCGAAGCCGGCACCGACAAGACCAAGATCCTGATGGCCCAGATCTACGTGGCCAACATGAAGGAATTCGACGGCATGAACAAGGCATGGGACGCGTGGGTCGCCGACGGCAATTCGCCTCCGCGCGCCACGGTCGAAGCCCGCCTGGCCAACCCGGACTTCAAGGTTGAAATCGTCGTGACGGCCGCCGTCTAAGCGATATCCGCTTGCCAGCGAAAAGCCCTTCGGCATGCCGAAGGGCTTTTTCTTTTGGCGGGGCACCGCCTGATCGCGCGCACGCCATCAAGTCCCCATCAGCACGATCCCGGCCAGCAGGCCTCCCAATTCTTCGCACCTGGCCAGGTCCCCCTCGCGCACCGTCTTGGGCGCCAGGATCTGCTCGGCCGTCTGCGCACCCAGGTTGACGATCAGCGCTGGCGCCACCGGCTTCAGGCGCCAGCCGGTGCAGATCCGTTCGACCTGCCGTGCCGCGCCCGCGCCGTCGCTGCCTGCGCTGATGGCGCAACCGTAGGGCAGGCCCTGGATCCGGTCCAGCACGGCGTAGTAGTTGCGGTCGAAGCATTCCTTCATTTCCCCGCTCAGGCTGGCCAGGTTCTCCGGCGCGCAGAACAGGTAGCCCTGGCTTGCCAGCAGGAGGTCGGCGTCGACCTCCGCTGCGCGCCGCAGCACGACGCGCAGCGCGTCCGGCTGCTCCAGCTGCGCGGCGGCCGCTACGGCGCCCCGCGCGGCGGCCTCGGCCAGCTGCCGGGCCGCGCCCGTGCGCGAATGCCAGACGATCAGCAGCTGCTTCATGCGTAGCGTTCCAGGGTGTCCTGCCGGTAGTACGCCCGCAGCAAGCCATACCATTCGGGCAGCGCCTGCTGCATGGGGATGGGGTCGACGAAGAAGTGCTCCGAGCTGACGGCGAAGAATTCCGCCTCGTCGGTGGCGGCGTAGGGGTCCATCGGCAATTGGCCGTACCAGGCGTCCGCCTCCTCGCTTTCCGGGTCCACATCGTGCGGGATGGCCGCTTCGACCGCGTCGAGCGCGGCGATGAAGCGGTCCAGGCTGTCGTCCAGCACTTGCCGCCAGACTTTCGGCTTCAGATCCGGGTGCGCCGCCAGCGACGGCATGCCGTCGGCAAATCCCGAGCGCAGGTCCAGCTTGTGGGCGAATTCATGGATGACCACGTTGAAGCCGCCTTCGGACAGTTGTGTGTCTTCCCAGGACAGCACCAGCGGGCCGCCTTCCCAGGCTTCGCCGGCCGCGTCCTCGATGTATTCGTGGACCACGCCGTCGTCGTCCTGGCGTGAACGGGGAATGCGGAAACTGGCGGGATACACGATGATCTCGTCCCAGCCTTCGTAGAGCTCGGGCGCCAGGTTCAGGATGGGCAGGCTGGCCTGCGCCGCGATGGACAGGCGCATGAAGTCCGAGACCTCCAGGCCCTGCGCGCCATTGATGGTCTTGCTGGCCAACAGCCAGGCCGACCGCGCCAGCAATTGGGCGGATTCGTCGGCGTTCAACGCCGCCAGGAAGGGGTAGGCATCCAGCACCTGCCGCCAGAGTTCGGGCGAGATCCGGGCCTGCATCTCGGCCACCTCTGAAGGGCGGGCGCCCCGGCCCTTGAGCCAGCGCAACATAAGCTTCGGTTCCTTCTATATACCGGGAGACGGCGGGGCATTCAGTGTTAACAGCCCCTAGGGCCTGTTAGCACTAAAAGGAGCCTCGCATGAGTACCCAAATGAGTGGCTATCAAGGCGCGAAGCGCAGCCATGGCGGGACCACGGCGAGCATTCGCAACGCCGAGAGGCGCTCATTTGGGTGTTCACCCTTCGGGCAGGCCGACTATCGGGCGCCTGGCGTCGTTGCAGCCACCTTGCGTGGCAAAGCCACGCGGCGGCGTCTGCGCCTAGCCAGGCGCCCGATAGCCGGCCTGTGCGAGGCTCCTTTTAGTGCTAACAGGCCCTAGTGTAGAGTGTCGGGATATCAACCCGCCACGCACGACGCCCTTCATGTCCGCCCCGCCTGTTATCGACGCGCCTTCGCCTTTCGACGCTTCCTGGCGGCAGGAGGTAGGGGCGGGCCTGGACGCCGACGGCATGGCGCTGATCGACCAGGCGGTCGCCTGGGCCATTCCCCGGTTTGAAGGGCAGCAGGCATTGACGGGCGAGCCGTTGGCCAGCCATGGCGCCGGGGTCGTCCGCATCCTGGCGGCCTTGCACACCGACGCCGCCACGCGCGCCGCGGCGCTGCTGGCTGCCTTGCCCACCGACTTGATGGCGCCCGCGCCGGCCCTGCGCAACGACCCCGTCGCCACGGCGTTCGGCGCCGAGGTCGCACGGCTCGTCCAGGGCACCCGCGCGCTGCTGCGCCTGGGTGTCGTGGCCCGCCAGGCCAGCGATGCCGAGGCCGAAAGCGGCTCGCAAAAGGAAATGCAGCGCAAGATGCTGCTGGCGATGGCGGCCGACCTGCGCATCGTGCTGATGCGGCTGGCCTCGCGGCTGCGCACGCTGCGCTGGCACGCCGAAAGCAAGGCCCCGTGCTCTATCGCTTTTGCGCGCGAAACGCTCGACCTGTACGCGCCGCTCGCCAACCGCCTGGGCATCTGGCAGATCAAATGGGAAATGGAAGACCTGGCCTTCCGTTTCCTGGAGCCTGACCGCTACAAGCAGATTGCCCGGCTGCTGGAAGAAAAGCGCGTCGAACGCGAAGCCTTCATCGCCGGCGCCATCGACCGCCTGCAGACCGCCTTGTCGAAATCCGGCATCGAGGCCGAGGTCAGCGGCCGGCCCAAGCACATCTACAGCATCTGGAACAAGATGCGCGTCAAGCGCCTGGATTTCGCCCAGATGTACGACCTGCGCGCCTTGCGCATCATCGTCGATGACGTGCGGGCCTGCTATACGGCGCTGGGGCTGGTGCACGAGATGTGGACGCCCCTGTCCGATGAGTTCGACGACTACATATCGCGGCCCAAGCCCAACGGGTACCGTTCGCTGCATACGGTCGTGGCGGACGACGACGGCCGGCCCTTCGAAGTGCAGATCCGCACGCGCGACATGCACCAGTTCGCCGAATACGGCATGGCCGCGCACTGGCGCTACAAGGAAGCCGGCGCCAAAGGCGGCCAAGTGGCGGCCTCCAGCGAATACGACCGTCAACTGGCGTGGATGCGCCAGCTGCTGGCCTGGAACAGCGATGTCGAGGGCGGCGGCGAACCGGGCGCGGAAATCGTCAAGCCGGAAGCCGCCAAACCCGCTGCCGGCAAGTCCGGTCCGGGCAAGAACCGCAACGTGGTGACGGCGCCCGCGCATACCGACGAACGCATCTACGTGCTGACGCCGCAGGCGCGGGTGATCGAACTGCCCGCCGGCGCCACGCCGGTGGATTTCGCCTATCACTTGCATACCGACCTGGGCCACCGCTGCCGAGGCGCCCGCGTCGACGGCCAGATGGTGCCGCTGCAGACGCGGCTGTCCACGGGGCAGACCGTCGAGATCATCTCCGCCAAGTCGGGCGGCCCGTCGCGCGACTGGCTCAACCCCCAGTTGGGGTTTTTGGCCAGCCCGCGGGCGCGCGCCAAGGTGCGCATGTGGTTCAACGCCATCGAGCTGCAGCAGCGCATCACCCAAGGGCAGGCGCTGGTCGAAAAGGAATTGCAGCGGCTGGGCAAGACGGCGGTCAACCTGGAGCAGCTGGCGCAGAACCTGGGCTTTGCCCGCGCCGACGACCTGTACGTGGCGGCGGCCAAGGAAGAGTTCAGCCTGCGCCAGATCGACAGCGTGTTCCAGCAACCGGCGCCGGCCGTCGAGCCGCAGCCGGCCGCACTGCGCCACGCCAGTGCGGGCAGCGCCGAGAAAAGCGGCAAGAGCGGCGTGCTGGTGGTGGGGGTGGGGTCGCTGTTGACGCAGTTGGCGCGCTGCTGCCGCCCGGCGCCGCCGGACGCCATCGCCGGCTTCGTCACGCGGGGGCGCGGCGTGTCCATCCACCGCAGCGATTGCCACAGCTATCTGGCGCTGGCGGCGCGCGAACCTGAACGCGTGATCGAAGTCGCCTGGGGCGAGACCTCGGATACCTTCTATCCCGTGGACATCAGCGTGCGCGCGCACGACCGCTCCGGCCTGCTGCGCGACCTGTCGGAAGTCTTTGCGCGGTTGCGCCTGAATGTCGTGGGCGTGAATACGCAGAGCAAGCAGTCGCTGGCCCACATGGTGTTCACGGTGGAAGTGCGCGGGGGCGAATCACTCGCCCGCGCGCTGGATGCCTTGGCCGAGGTGGCCGGCGTGTCCTCGGCGACGCGCCGTTAGGACGAAGCCCCCAGGGCCGGACGGCCGTGGGGGAGGTGGCCTTAGTGGTCCAGGTTCTCGTGCGCGCGTTCGCGCATGAAGAACGAGGCAACGAGACCCAGCGCCACGCCGAACATCACGTAGTAGGCGGGCGCCATCGGTGAACCCGTGGTCTTGATCAGCCACGTCACGATGAACTGCGCGAAGCCGCCGAAGATCATCACCGCCACGTTATAGGCCAGGGACAGGCCCACTGAGCGCACGCGCGCCGGGAACAGTTCCGCCATCACCGTGCTGAACACGCCGAAGAAGGCCGACACGAAGAAGCACACCACGATCTGCACCGTCAGCAGGCGGCCGATCGACGGGGCGTCCGACAGCCAGTAGTACAGCGGGTACAGCACAAGCAGGTAGCCGATCAGCGAACCGATCACCAGCGGACGGCGGCCGATGCGGTCCGACCAGGCGCCCATGAACGGGGTCATCAGCACCATCAGCGCCGCGCCCGCCATCTGCACCATGAAGGTGTCCTTCATCGGCAGCTTCAGGATCTGCGTGGAATAGGTCACCAGGTACGTGAAGGTGATGTAGATGGACACCGTCGCGGTCACGACCAGGCCCACGCCGATCATCGTCTCGCGCGTGTGGGTCTTGATCATCTGGACGAGGCTCAACCGCTGCACCTCGCCGCGCGCGGCGGCCTGGCGGTCCTCTTCCTGCATCTTCTTGAAGACTTCGGTTTCGTCGATGTTCTTGCGGATATAGATCGCGATCGGAACAATCACCAGGCCGAACGCGAACGGCAGGCGCCACGCCCAGTCGGCGATCTGCTGCTGCGTGAAGAACTCGGTGATCAGCGTGCCGCAGGCGGCACCGATCAAGAGCGCCAGCATCTGGCCGGCCATCTGCCACGACCCGTAGAAACCGCGTTTGCCGTTGGGCGCCATTTCAATCAGCAGCGCCGTCGACGTGCCGAATTCGCCGCCCGCCGAGAAGCCCTGCAAGAGGCGCGCGATCAGGATGAAGATCGGGGCCAGGATGCCGGCGGCGTGGTACGTCGGGGCAACCGTGATCAGCGCGATGGACACGGCCATCAACGAGGTCACCATCACCATCGCGGCCTTGCGGCCCTTCTTGTCGCCGTACATGCCCAAAATGATGCCGCCGACCGGGCGCATGAAGAAGCCGACGCCGAAGATCGCCGTCGTCATCAGGATGGCGTTCAGCTCGCTGCCGGGCAGGTTGGGGTCGGTGGGGAAGAACAGCTTGGCGATGATCGGCGTCATGAACGCGAACACCAGGAAGTCATACCATTCTAGGGCGTTGCCTATCACTGCGGCCACGATGTTGCGTGTGGGGACTGCTTTGTGCTGCACGGTTTCTCCTTGGGGGGTATTTTTGAATCCGGGCGCCATTCTAGGCGCTTAACCCGTGAACGGTGGGCGGGGCCGTCCAAGACGCGGGCGCTTCCTGGCTTTACACTTGCCGTTTTTCCCCAAAAGAGAAGTGACATGAACGCGCGCACCTGGCTGGAAACGCTGGTGGGTTTCGATACCACCAGCCGCAATTCCAATCTTGCCCTGATCGAAACCGTCCGCGATTGGCTCAAAGGCCAGGGCGTCGATGCGTGGCTGGCGCACAACCCCGAGCGCACCAAGGCCAACCTGTTCGCCACCCTGCCTGCGCAGGACGGCAACGAGCAGGGCGGCATCGTCCTGTCGGGCCACACCGACGTGGTGCCCGTGGATGGCCAGGACTGGAGCACGGACCCGTTCAAGCTCGTCGAGAAAGACGGGCTGCTCTATGGGCGCGGCAGCTGCGACATGAAGGGGTTCATTGCCGGTTCGCTGGCGCTGGTGCCGGAATTCCTGGCCATGCCGCGCAAGAAACCGATCCACCTGGCGTTCTCCTATGACGAGGAAGTCGGTTGCGCCGGCGCGCCGTACATGCTGGCCGACCTGCTGGAGCGCGGCATCCGGCCCGAAGGCTGCGTGGTGGGCGAACCCACGGGCATGCAGGTGGTCGTGGCCCACAAGGGCATCAATCTCTTCCGCTGCAAGGTGCATGGCAAGGCGGCGCACTCGTCCTTGACCCCGCGCGGCTGCAACGCCATCGAATACGCCGCCCGCCTGATCTGCCGCATCCGCGACCTGGCCGACAGCTTCAAGGCCAACGGCCCGTACGACCAGTTCTACGACGTGCCGTTCTCGACGATGACCACCAACCAGATCCGTGGCGGCATCGCGGTCAACACCATTCCCGAGCTGTGCGAATTCACCTACGAATTCCGCAACCTGCCGGGCATGCAACCCGACGAGATCCAGGCCGAAGTCGAAAAATACGTGCGCGATGAGCTCTTGCCGCGCATGAAGGCCGAATTCGACGGGGCCAGCATCGAAATCGAAACCGGCGCGGCTGCGCCCGCCCTCGAAGCCTCGGAAGAAGCCGCCATCACCCAGCTGGTGCGTGCGCTGACCGAAGACCGCACCACCCGCAAGGTGGCTTACGGCACCGAAGCCGGCCTGTTCCAAGGCATTGGCATCCCGACGGTCGTCTGCGGCCCCGGCCACATCGAACAGGCCCACAAGCCCAACGAATACGTCGCGCTGGACCAGATGGCCTCGTGCGAGACCTTCCTGCGCCGCCTGGGCCAATCGCTCTAGGCGCCGTGGGCGACCGGCCGGGGCAGGGGACTTCCCGCCCCGGCCGCGCCCGGGTCAGGTAAAATGACGGGTTGCAAACCGGATTTGCGGCCGGCAGTGGTCTGCCGCGATACCGGGGGAGATGCTTGGTGAAACCTTACGATTTTCCGGATGCCAAGGGCCATTTCGGCCCTTATGGCGGTGTTTTCGTGGCGGAAACGCTGATGCACGCGCTCGACGAGCTGCGTGCCGCTTATGACCATTACCGTGTCGACCCCGCCTTCCTGGAAGAGTTCAACTATGAACTCAAGCATTTCGTCGGCCGGCCCAGCCCGGTCTACCATGCCCGCCGCTGGTCGGACCTGCTGGGCGGCGCCCAGATCTGGTTCAAGCGCGAAGACCTGAACCACACCGGCGCGCACAAGGTCAACAACTGCATCGGCCAGGCGCTGCTCGCCAAGCGCATGGGCAAGCCGCGCGTCATCGCCGAAACCGGCGCCGGCCAGCACGGCGTGGCCACGGCCACGGTGGCGGCCCGCTACGGCATGGAATGCGTGGTGTACATGGGCAGCGAAGACATCCGCCGCCAGGCGTCGAACGTCTACCGCATGAAGCTGCTGGGCGCCACGGTGGTGCCGGTCACTTCCGGTTCGCGCACCCTGAAGGACGCGCTGAACGAAGCCATGCGCGACTGGGTCACCAACATCGAAAACACGTTCTACATCATCGGTACGGTGGCGGGTCCCGACCCCTATCCCCGCATGGTGCGGGACTTCCAGACCGTCATCGGCAACGAATGCCTGACGCAGATGCCGGAGGCCATCGGCCGCCAGCCCGACTACGTCGTGGCGGCGGTGGGCGGAGGCTCGAACGCCATGGGCATCTTCCATCCCTACATCCCCTTTGAAAACGTGCGCCTGATCGGCGTCGAAGCAGCGGGCGAGGGCATGGACAGCGGCAAGCACGCCGCATCGCTGGCCGCCGGCCAGGTGGGCGTGTTGCACGGTAACCGCACCTACGTCATGCAGAACGCCGATGGCCAGGTCCAGGAAACGCATTCCGTGTCTGCAGGCCTGGACTACCCCGGCGTCGGCCCCGAGCATGCCTGGCTGAAAGACACCGGCCGCGCGGAATACGCGGGGATCACCGACGATGAAGCCCTGAAGGCGTTCCACGACTGCTGCCGCATCGAAGGCATCATGCCCGCGCTGGAGTCCTCGCACGCCATCGCGCAAGCCGCGAAGATGGCGGCCACGCTGCCGCGCGACAAGGTCATCCTGGTCAACTTGTCGGGCCGTGGCGACAAAGACATGCATACCGTCGCCGAACGTGCCGGTATCGAGCTCTAACACCATGACAACTCGCATTGATCGTATCGCTGCCGCCTTTGCGCGCACCGCCGAATCCGGCCGTGCCGCGGCGCTGATTCCCTATATCGCGGCAGGCGACCCGTCGCCCGCCGCCACGGTTCCCCTGATGCACGCGCTGGTCGAGGCCGGCGCCGACGTGATCGAGCTCGGCGTGCCGTTTTCGGATCCCATGGCCGACGGCCCGGTGATCCAGCGCGCCGCCGACCGCGCCATTGCGCAGGGCGTGGGCCTGGCCCGCGTGCTGGAACTGGTGGCTGAGTTCCGCCAGCGCGACACCACCACCCCCGTGGTGCTGATGGGATACGCCAACCCGATCGAACGCATGGGCCAGACGGCGTTTGCCGTCAACGCCGAAAAGGCGGGTGTGGATGGCGTGCTGGTCGTGGACTATCCGCCTGAAGAAGTCATCGAGTTCGCCGCGACCTTGGGCGAGCACGGCATTGCCCCCATTTTCCTGCTGGCCCCGACCTCCACCGAGGCCCGGATCCAGGCGGTGGCGGAAGTGGCGCGCGGTTACGTGTACTACGTGTCGCTCAAGGGCGTCACGGGCTCGGGCTCGCTGAACACCGACGACGTCGCCGAACGCGTGGCCGTCATCCGCCGCCATGTGCGCAACATCCCGGTGGGCGTCGGCTTCGGCATCCGCGATGCGGAAAGCGCCCAACGCGTGGCGCGTGTGGCCGATGCGGTCGTCATCGGCAGCAAACTGATTGAAACGATGGAGCAGGCGGTGGCTGACGCCCCGGCTGCCCAGAAAACCGACGCTGCAGTCACCGCCGCCAGCGGCTGGCTGCGCACCATCCGGCAAGCGCTGGATCAAGTAAAACGAGAAAACGCGTCGGCCTGAATGGCGGGCGCGACCTCACACGGGATGAAATATCAATGAGCTGGATCGAAAAACTCCTGCCTCCTCGCATCAATAAGACCAGCGACAGCGGCGCCCGCCGCGTGCCCGAAGGCCTTTGGGTGAAATGCCCGTCGTGCGAATCGGTGCTGTACAGCGAAGACTTGGCGGCCAATCTGCATGTGTGCCCCAAGTGCGACCATCACATGCGCATCGGCGCCCGCGCCCGCATCGATTCGTTGCTGGACATGGAAGGCCGCGTCGAAATCGGCCAGACCACGCGTTCCGTGGACACGCTGAAATTCAAGGACACCCGCAAGTACCCCGAGCGCCTGCAAGAGGCCGTCAAGCAAACCGGTGAAACCGATGCGCTGGTGGTCATGAGCGGCTCGATCCGCGGCGTACCGGCGACGCTCGCCTGCTTTGAATTCGAATTCATGGGCGGCTCCATGGGCTCGGTGGTCGGCGAGCGCTTTGCGCGCGGCGCCCAGGCCGCCCTGGACAACAAGACGCCGTTCATCTGTGTGGCTGCCTCCGGCGGCGCGCGCATGCAGGAAAGCCTGCTGTCGCTGATGCAGATGGCCAAGACGAACGCCATGCTCACGCGCCTGTCCGCGGCGGGGCTGCCGTTCATCAGCGTGCTCACCGACCCCACCATGGGCGGCGTGTCGGCCAGCTTCGCCTTCATGGGCGACGTGGTCATCGCCGAACCCAAGGCGCTGATCGGCTTTGCCGGTCCGCGCGTGATCGAACAGACCGTCCGCGAGAAGCTGCCTGAGGGCTTCCAGCGCGCCGAGTTCCTGCTGCAGAAGGGCGCCATCGACATGGTCATCGACCGCCGCCAGCTGCGCGAGGAAATCGCCCGCCTGCTGGCGCTGTTGACCAATCAGCCGGCGGACGTGGTGACTGCTGTCTGATCTGCGTTCACCGCCTCGAAAAATGCCGTCGTCAGCCCTCGCGTTGTCGGCGGCATTTTCGTTGCTGGCTGCCCGCCGAATTGTTGTGCCACAGGCCAGATCTTGTATCGGGTGTGACCACGTTTTTCGGAACAGTGTTTTCCACGCCGAATTGTTGCCATATTGCGACAACGATCAAGCCATGCGGCCCGGATTTTGATATGTTGCCGGTTAGACCAGAATTCTACGGAGTTACCTATGCTGTCGACCAAGAAGAAAATGCTTACCTGCCTTGTCGGTTTGGCGCTTGCCGGTGCTGCCACCGTGGCCAGCGCGCAATCGTCCGAGGGCACGCAAGGCGGGGTCAGTATGCATTACGGCATCGGCGACCACTATCAACGCTTCACGCTGAACTACGAGACCCCTTCTGTCTGGACGCACCAGTTCGGAGGCAATTGGGGGCGCCTGGACCTGACGCCGGAATTCGGCGCGTCCTATTGGTGGGCTGACGGTTCGCGCTCACCGGGCCACGTCTGGCAGTTGAACGCCATCCCGATGTTCCGCTGGTGGACGGGCGAACGCTTCTACCTCGAAGCCGGCATTGGCGCCACGGTGTTCTCCAGCACGCGTTTCGCCAACGAGAACATCAGCACCGCCTTCCAGTTCGGCGACCACGTCGGCATGGGTTTCCTGCTGACCCCGAACAACCGTATCGGCGTGCGCTATTCGCACTTCTCCAACGCCAGCATCAAGCGCCCGAATCCGGGTCTGGACGTGGTCCAACTGACGTACACCTACCAGTTCTGACCGCCGCCAGGCTGCAATATTGAAGCCCTCGGTCACGAGGGCTTTTTTTCGGCCTGCGTTCGCCGCTGCGGCTGGCGTCGAGCGTCCCTGGGGCGGTCCCAAGGCAAAAAAAAGCCCCCATCATGCGATGGGGGCTTTTTGTCGCGCTAGCGGCTTAGTGACGCGTTTCGACTTGAACCAGCGGTTCGTTCGAGACGGTCGCAACCGGCTTGCGCTCACGGCCCAGGCGGGTCGGCGTATGCGCGGCAGCGATACGCAGCTGGGTCTGGGCGTGGCGGTCCGGATCGGTTTCCACCCACTTCAGGCCAGCGGCGTTCACCACGTCGTGCAAGGCTTGGGCCTTGGCCGTCGGCGCCGTTGCCGGCACCACGATCGGTTGTTGCGCATCCACCGGCGCGGCAGCGACCGGGGCGGCGGCTTCAACCACCGGCGCGGGGGCCGTCACGACGGGTTCCGCGGCAGCGGGTTCCACGGGGGCAGCCACCGGTGCAGGTGCGGACACCTGGCTGGCGGGTTCCACGGCGACGGGCTGCGTCACTTCCGGTGCAATCGTTTGCACGGGCTGGGCCACGGGTTCGGCCGCGGTTTGCACGGGTTCGGCCTTCGGGGTTTCGACCTGTTGGGCTTCAACCGCCTGGGCTTCGACCTGCGGGGCGGCCACTTGGGCTTGCACCGGCGCAGCTTCGACCACCTGGGCTTCCGTCACCTTGGTCGGGACGGCTTGCGTCTGAACCGGGGCGGCTTGCTCAGCGGTCGCCGGGGCGGCTTCTGCTACCTGGACCGGGGCAGCCGGGGCGGCGGGAGCGGCAGGAGTGGCTTGGGTCGCGACGCCTTCGGCTTGTTCGCCGGCCTCGTCATCCGAACCGTCTTCCAGCTGCTCGTCGCTACCTGCCAGACCGGCTTCGTCCGGGCTGCGGCGGCCACGGCGGCTGCGGCGGCGGCGGCGCTTGCGTTCCGGATCGGCTGCGCCTTCGGCTCCCTCTGCCGTCGGGATGCCGTCGGCGGTTTGCTCGGCAGCGTCGGCCGCTTCCACAGGGGCTTCAGCGGCCGGCTTGGTGTCGGGCAGGGCGGTCGCGACGCTTTGCGCCAATGCGGCCACCATGCTTTCCTGTTCGCTCATCGGCGCGTCGGACTGGCCTTCTTCACGACGATTGCGGCCACGGCCACGACGGCGATTGCGGCCGGCGCCGGTGTCGTCGCCATTGGCTTGGTCAGCCTGGTCGGGACGGTTGGAGGCCAGGGCTGCTTGTGCAGCCTGGTCGCCGCGCGGCTCGTTGCGGTTGCCGCGGTCGCCACGTTCCTGGCGCTCGCCGCGTTCGCCTTCGGGGCGACGGTTGCCACGCACGTGGTGACGGCCGCCTTCGCTGCCTTCAGCGCCTTCGGCGCGCGATTCGCCGCGGCGGTTGCGGTTGCGGTCCGAACCATGGCGTTCGCCACGGCGTTCCTGGCCGTCATGGCCGCTGCGGCCCTTGCCGCCACGGCCGGAAGCCGCGCGCTTGGCGCTGTCTTCCTGGACGGCGGGGGCGGGCTTGGCGGTGTCGGCATTGCCGGTCAGCCAGCCGACCAGGCGCTTGAACAGGCCACCCAGGCCACCCGCTGCGGCGGGCGCGGCAGGCGCGGCGACCGGGGCTGCGGGCGTCGAAACGGGAGCGGGCTGCGAGGGCGTGATGCCCTTGACCAGCGCTTCCGGACGGGCCTTGATCTCGCTTTCGCGCGGCTGCCAGGGAGCGTCCGTGGCCGGTGCCTCAACCAGCTCGAAGCTGGTCTTCAGTTCTTCCAGGCGCGGATCGTCGTGGCGCAGGCGCTCGATGTGGTGATGCGGCGTTTCCAGATGCTTGTTGGGGATCAGCATCAGGTTGACCTTCAGGCGGGCTTCCATCTTGGTGATGTCGGCGCGCTTTTCGTTCAGAAGGTAGGTGGCGACATCCACCGGCACCTGGGCGTGGACCGCCGCGGTGTTTTCCTTCATCGCTTCTTCTTGCAGCAGACGCAGCACGTGCAGGGCGCTGGATTCGGCGTCGCGGATGACACCGGTGCCGTTGCAGCGCGGGCAGGTGATGTGCGAGCCTTCGTTCAGGGCCGGACGCAGGCGCTGGCGCGACAGTTCCATCAGGCCGAAGCGCGAGATCTTGCCCATTTGCACGCGGGCACGGTCGAAATGGAGGGCGTCACGCAGGCGCTGTTCGACGGCGCGCTGGTTCTTGCTGTCTTCCATGTCGATGAAGTCGATGACGATCAGGCCGCCCAGGTCGCGCAAGCGCAACTGGCGGGCCACTTCGTCGGCCGCTTCGGAGTTCGTGCGCAGCGCGGTTTCCTCGATGTCGGCGCCGCGGGTGGAGCGGGCCGAGTTCACGTCGACGGAAACCAGCGCTTCGGTGTGGTCGATCACGATGGCGCCGCCGGAAGGCAGCGTCACGGTGCGCGAGTAGGCCGTTTCGATCTGATGTTCGATCTGGAAGCGCGAGAACAGCGGGATATCGTCACGGTAGCGTTTGACGCGCTGGACGTTGTCCGGCATCACCACGCTCATGAAGGCGGTGGCCTGGTCGGCGATCTCGTCGGTATCGATCAGGATCTCGCCGATTTCGGGCGAGAAGTAATCGCGGATGGCCCGGATGACCAGGCTGGATTCCAGATAGATCAGGATCGGCGCGGAGTTGTCGCGGGCGGCGCCGTCGATGGCGGTCCACAGCTGCAACAGGTAGGACAAGTCCCACTGGAGCTCTTCGACGTTGCGGCCGATACCGGCCGTGCGGGCGATGATGCTCATGCCCTGGGGCAGCTCGAGCTGCTCCATCGTGTCGCGCAGTTCCTGACGGTCTTCGCCCTCGACGCGGCGCGAAACGCCACCGCCACGGGGGTTGTTGGGCATCAGGACCAGGTAGCGGCCAGCCAGCGAGATGAACGTGGTCAGGGCAGCGCCCTTGTTGCCGCGCTCTTCCTTTTCGACCTGAACGATCAGTTCCTGGCCTTCGCGCAGCGCATCCTGGATGCGGGCGCTACGGACATCTACACCTTCCTTGAAGAAGCTGCGGGCAACTTCCTTGAAGGGCAGAAAGCCGTGACGGTCTTCACCGTAGTTGACGAAGCAAGCTTCCAGGCCGGGTTCGATCCGGGTGATGACACCTTTGTAGATGTTGCCTTTGCGTTGTTCGCGGCCGGCAGTCTCGATGTCGAGGTCGATGAGTTTTTGCCCATCGACGATTGCGACGCGTAATTCTTCCTGATGCGTCGCATTGAACAGCATGCGCTTCATGAGAGGGTTTCTCCGTTGTCATGACGCGCCGATATCGGCGCGTGACCTCGGGTCACTCGGGCTGCGGCTGAAGCGGGCAAGAAATGCGGACCGTACCTGGGCGGCGCCCAGGCGTATCCGCCGCGGGTCAGGCGGGCACGTCGTGCCGTGGGGCACGGGGTTCTGTCAGCAGGAGGGTCAGCTTCACTGAATGTGGTTTGACGGAAAAATTGCTGTGAACGGCAGTTGCGGTCGGATTGGTTGCCTACACGCAGCTGGTGCTTTAAATATGCGACGATTCTTGCAGTGCTTCAGAGCCGCTTGCGGCATGCAACGGACCTGCTGGGACAGCGGGCAAAGTGAATGCCACACCACTATCCGGCAGGGCGCGGTTGCGCCGGCGACCAAGAGACCCAGGGGTTGAATGAGCAGGCAGTACAATGGCGGCCCGCGCGCTCGACGGAGTTGCGTATTTAAATTGCATCTCTACGCCAGGCGGCTAGTTCAGCCCCTTAAGGCTGTCCCGATTATATGTCGCTTTCCGCAATGCGCAAAGAAACTTCCTCCCCCATATCCCCCTCTAAAGCCCCCCCCGCCGTCCGAATGGTGGAGGTCGATGCCGAGCATGCCGGCCAGCGTCTGGACAACTACCTGATGCGGCTGTGCAAAGGCGTCCCCAAAACGCATATCTACAAAGCCATCCGCGGCGGCGAAGTGCGCGTAAATAAGGGACGCATTTCGGTCGACTATCGCGTCGTCGAAGGCGATATCGTGCGCATCCCGCCGCTGCGGCTGCCGGATCCCGGCAAGCCCCGGCCCGTGCCCGGCGCGGAATTCCCGATCGTGTTCGAAGACGATGCGCTGCTGGTGGTGGACAAGCCCGCCGGCGTGGCGGTGCACGGCGGCAGCGGCGTGTCGTTCGGCGTGATCGAACAATTGCGCGCCGCCCGGCCCGATGCCAAGTTCCTGGAACTGGTGCATCGGCTGGACCGCGAGACCTCGGGCCTGCTGATGGTGGCCAAGAAGCGCAGCGCGCTGCTGGCCCTGCATGCCATGCTGCGGGAAGGCAAGGGCGACAAGCACTATCTGGCCCTGGTCGAGGGCGATTGGGTCAATGACCGCCAGCACATCAAGCTGGGCCTGTCCAAATGGACCACCCAATCGGGCGAGCGCCGGGTCAAGGTGGATCCCGACGGCCAGACCGCGCACACCATCATCACGCTCAAGCAGCGCTTCGGCGGCTACAGTCTGGTCGACGCCGAACTGCGCACCGGGCGCACCCACCAGATCCGTGTGCACCTGGCCGCCAGCGGGTTTCCCATCGTGGGCGACGACAAATACGGCCATGACGATGTCCGGGCGGAATTCGCCCGGGCCGGGTTCGGCCGGATGTTCCTGCACGCCCACCAGCTGACCTTGGCCCATCCGGTCACGGGCGAGCCCATGACCCTTACCGCCGAACTGCCTCCCGCGTGCCGGCAAATACTGAAACAACTGGAGTCGGTCTGATTATGTCGTCGTATTCGCTGGTCGTTTTTGACTGGGATGGCACCTTGATGGATTCCACGCACAGCATCGTGGCGGCCATCCAGGGCGCTTGCCGTGATCTGGAGCTGGCGGTGCCCTCGGCATCCGAAGCCAGCTGGGTGATTGGTCTGTCCCTGGAAAGCGCCTTGCGCCGCGCCGTGCCGGAACTGACGCAGGCGATGATGCCCCGGTTCCTGGAACGCTATCGCACGCATTACCTGCTGCGCGACCCTGAGCTGCGTCTGTTTGACGGTATTCCGGAGTTGCTGGCCGAGTTGGCCGGGCAGAACGTGCGCCTGGCCGTCGCGACGGGCAAGAGCCGCGTCGGCCTGACCCGCGCGCTGGCGGCGACCGGCCTGGGCCCCTTGTTCGACGCTACCCGCACCGCGGACGAAACCTTCAGCAAGCCGCACCCGGCGATGCTGCACGAGCTGATGCAGGAACTCGATGTCGACCCGGGCCGCGTCGTGATGATCGGCGATACCTCGCACGACCTGCAGATGGCGGCCAACGCCGGCGTCCATGGACTGGGTGTGACGTATGGCGCGCACACCCTGAAGGAACTTCAAGGTTGTGCGCCGCAGGCGGTGCTCGATAGCGTGCCGCGGGTGCGCGACTGGCTCTTGCCGCGGGTGTCCGCGGGCGCCTGATCCGGCCTCCGGCCGGGAACGTCCGGTGTCGCGGCGAGTCAATCTGGAAGTTCCCGTCCGCGGCGATGCCGCCGCGGAATATCATGGGATGGCGCAACGTCTATGGCTTGCGCAGGGTGCGGCCATCACTGGCAGGCGCCAGACCGGAGAGACCACGATGCTGATACGCAAGCCCGCCGATATTGTTCCGTCCGAAATCACCGACGAAGCCGTCTGGCGTTCGCGGCGCGAGTTGATGCTGCGCGCCGGGCTGACGGCTGCCGCCGTTGGCTTGCCAGGCTGGGCGACGCGCAGCGCCTTCGCCCAGGATGCCGGCGCTCTGACGGGCAAGCCCAACGCGTCGCTCAGCGTCATGGACAAGCAGACCTCGCTGGCCGATGTCACGTCCTACAACAACTACTACGAGTTCGGCGTCGACAAGGGCGATCCTGCCGCGAACGCCAGCAAGCTGCAGACGCGCCCCTGGACCATCAGCGTGGAGGGCGAGGTCGCCCGGCCGCGCACCTTCAGCATCGAGGAATTGCTCAAGCTCGCGCCGATGGAAGAACGCGTCTACCGCCTGCGCTGCGTCGAGGGCTGGTCCATGGTGATCCCGTGGGTGGGCTATTCGGTGTCTGAACTGTTGAAACAGGTCGAGCCCACGGGCAACGCCAAATATGTGGAATTCGTGACGGCGGTGCAGCGCGAGAACATGCCGGGCGTGCGGGCCGCCATCCTCGATTGGCCCTACGTCGAAGGGCTGCGCATCGACGAGGCCATGAATCCGTTGGCGATGCTGGTGTTCGGCGTGTACGGCAAGGTCCTGCCTAACCAGAACGGAGCCCCGCTGCGTCTGGCGGTGCCGTGGAAGTACGGATTCAAGTCGGCCAAGTCGATCGTCAAGATCCGGCTTGTGGAAAAACTGCCGGTGTCGTCCTGGATCAAGGCGGCGCCGCAGGAGTATGGCTTCTATGCCAATGTGAACCCCAACGTGCCGCATCCGCGCTGGAGTCAGGCGACCGAACGCCGCATCGGCGAGGACGGCCTGTTCAGCCCCAAGCGCAAGACCTTGATGTTCAACGGTTATGGCGAACAGGTGGCGTCGCTCTACCAGGGCATGGACCTGAAAGCGAACTACTGAGGCATCGATGCCTGAAGGCACTTCGCAACCCGCCGCAACTGCAGCCCCGCGCAAGGCGTCCCTGTCCGCTCGGGCAGTCGGGCGGTTCAAGCCTGTCCTGTTCCTGCTGGGCCTGACGCCGTTCCTGCGATGGATCTGGCTGGGTTTCAACAACGGCCTGACCGCGAACCCGGTTGAGTTCCTGACACGCTCGTCCGGCACGTGGACGCTGGTCTGCCTGCTGGTCACGCTGGCGATCACGCCGTTGCGCCGCCTGACCGGGCAGCCTGCACTGGTTCGGGTGCGCCGCATGTGCGGGCTGTTCGCGTTTTTCTACGGCGCCATGCATTTCACGGCCTGGGTATGGTGGGACCGGGGGCTGGATCCGGCCGCGATGCTGCAGGACATCGGCGAGCGCCCCTTCATCACGGTGGGATTTGCCGCCTTCGTGCTGATGACGGCGCTGGCGGCCACTTCCACGCAGTGGGCCATGCGCCGGCTGGGCAAGCGTTGGCAGCAGCTGCACCGCGCCATCTACGCGATCGGCCTGCTGGCGGTGCTGCACTATTGGTGGCACAAGGCCGGCAAGAACGACCTGGCGCAGCCGCTCCTGTACGCCTGCGTGCTGGCCTTGCTGCTGGGTTGGCGGATCGTGGCGTGGTGGCGCCGCAGGGCCTGACGGCCGCGGGGGCGCGCCCGGATCAAGGCCTGGTCAAGGCGGCGCGCCCGGTGCTTGGCTAAGGCATCGCCAGCATGATCGCGGCCGTCTCCGCATCCGGCTGGCCATCGTGGAGGGCGGGGCGATAGTGCATCTGGAAGGCCGCCAGCGTGTTGATCGTTGCGCGGTCCAGGGCGCCGTCCTGTGGGCAGGCATAGCCCAGCCGTAGCAGCTGCTTCTGGAACCAGGCCACGTCCGGCACGCCCTCGGCTTGCAGGCGCGCCAGGTGCTCGGTGGCGCCCGCCTCGTCGTACCAGCGGCCGATCCCCGCCGCAGCCAACGCTTTCCACGGGAAAAGCGGGCCGGGGTCCACTTTGCGCTGCGGGGCGATATCGCTGTGGCCGACCACGTTTTCGGGGGCGATGCCGTGGCGCTGGATGATGTCGCGCAGCAGGATCGTCAGTGCCCGCACCTGGCGCGCGTTGTAAGCGTGCCAGAGCGGCTTGCCGTCCGGGCCGTCCGTCCAGCCCGGGTTGACGACTTCGATGCCGATGGACGTGCTGTTCATGGCGATGTTGCCGTACCAGGAGCTGGCGCCGGCGTGCCAGGCGGCCCGGTTTTCATCGACCAGGCGATAGGCGCGCCCGGCGTCGTTGATCAGGTAGTGCGCGCTGACCTTGCCTTGGGACAGTAGCTTCATGGAGGTGGCGTCGTCGACCGAGGTGTAGTGCAGGACGACGCTGCGTACGCGGCTGGCCTGGCTGACGGCGGTGACGGAGGTGTCCAGGTCCAGCCCGGCGGGGCCGCGCGCGGCGCAGCCGGCCAGGACTGCCGTGGCCAGCAGTGTGGTGATCAGGCGGAGCATGGGGTCAGCGGGCCAGGTAGAGGAACAGCGTGGGCAGCTTGTCCAGTTGAGGCGCCGGGCGCTTTTTCCAGTCGGCCACGGTGTGCGTCACGACCCATTCGTCGGCCGTCGTGACCGAGCGGGCCACGCATAGCTTGGTGTCGCCCTTCAGGCTGGCCAGCAAGGTGGCGAACATGGCGGCGTTGCGGTACGGCGTTTCGATCAGCAGCTGGGTCTGGTTGTGGTTGGCCGAATGCTGTTCCCATGCGCGCAACTGCTTGGCGCGCTCGGCCGGATCCACCGGCGCGTAGCCGTGGAAGGCGAAACGCTGCCCGTCCAGGCCGCTGGCCATCAGTCCCAGCAGGATGGAAGAGGGGCCCACCCAGGGCTTGACGGTGATGCCCAGGCGATGGGCGGCGTCCACGACCTTGGCGCCGGGGTCCGCCACGGCCGGGCAGCCCGCTTCGGAGACCAGCCCGATTTCCGCCCCTTTCCTGACCGGGTCCAGCCACGCCTTGATCTGGCCGTCGTTGATCTTGTCGGTCAGGGTGTGGATGGTGATTTCCTGCAGCGGCCGAGTGGTGCCGATCAACTTCAGGAAGGCGCGCGCGGTCTTGGCGTTCTCGGCGATATACGTGTCCAGCCGCCCAGCCAGCGCGCGGACGTCAGCGGGCAGCCAGCGCTCGGGCGGGGCGTCGCCCAGGCCGACGGGGATGAGGTGCAGGGCGCCGCTCATTGGCGTGCCTTCGCGCTGTGGCGCTGCGGCGTCATGAGCCTTCGGAGCGGCCGGGCGGGTTATGGGCGTGCCTTCGCGCAGTGGCGCTGCGGCATCATGAGCCTTCGGGACGGCCGGGCGGCTCATGCCGTGGCTCCCGGCGCGTCCAG
>NZ_DBHKZA010000015.1:2614-30367 GCF_057314935.1 Achromobacter sp. | reverse complement strand
TCATGAGCCTTCGGGACGGCCGGGCGGCTCATGCCGTGGCTCCCGGCGCGTCCAGCGGATCCAGGCCGAACCGCGTCAGCATGCGCGTCAGCTCGATCAGCGGCAGGCCGATGATGGCGGTGGGGTCGTCGCTCTGGATGCTCTCCATCAGGGCGATGCCCAGGCTTTCCGCCTTGGCGCTGCCTGCGGTATCGTAGGGTTCCTCGGCACGCAGATAGGCGTCGATGGCGTGGTCCGACAGTTGCCGGAAACGGCAGCGCGTGACGATGTCGGCTTTTTCCACCCGTTGGCCATCCGTCACCGCCAATGCGCTGTGGAATTCCACGAGTTGCCCGGACAGTGCCCGCAATTGCGTCTGGGCGCGCAGGAAGTCCCCTGGTTTGCCGATCGGCTGGCCGTCCACGGTGGCAACCTGATCCGACCCGATGACGAGGCTGCCGGGGTGCTGTTCCGCCACGGCCAGGGCCTTGGCGACCGACAGCCGAAGGGCCAGCGCGGCAGGCGTTTCACCAGGGTGTGGCGTTTCGTCTACATCGGGGGAAATGGCCGTAAAGGGCAGGCGCAGGCGGGACAGCAGTTCTTTGCGGTAACGCGAGCTGGACGCGAGGATCAGGCTAGGCTTGGAAGGCATGCGATATTTGACGTTAAAGCGTAAGTCGCAGTATTATCTAACGTTTTGCGGGATTTTTGCAGTGAACGGGCACCCAATTTCGGGGCGCGTTCTCGTCACGCTAGGTGTCACGCTGGGCCTACCCGGCCCGAAACTGGAAGTTCTGGACGTTTTGTTCTGGACGTTTTGTTCTGGAAGTTCCGGGAGTTGGCAAACACGTGATCCATCGCAAAGACCCGTAAATGCAAAGGATTGATCATTAAGCGCATCGATGCATTCGCATTTGCCCATAGTGGCAAGGAAGCGCATGGCACCATACCTCTTGTGCGGTTTTCGCGCGCGGTTGAAGGGTTACCCGAACAACCGCTGGGCGATGCCGGGCTTGTGACGTGGTCCGTGCGCGGTGAGGTGGGCAAGTCTGGTCTGTTGCTTGGCCGGCCCCTCCTGCACGTTCACGTGCAGGCCAACCCGGTGCTGGTATGTCAGCGGTGCAATGCGCCGTTCGTGTACCCCGTCGATAGCGAAGTCCTCTTGCAGCTGGTCAAGTCCGAAGCCGATCTCGACGATGGTTTTACCAACGGTGATTACACCGATGGTCATGCCGACGAGGACGATGAAGACGAAGAAGGAAATGGTTTTGTGTCCAACCAACCTGAAAAGGTGGTCGGTTCGCATCATTTTGATCTGCTGGCCCAGATCGAAGATGAGCTCATTCTGAGCGTTCCGTATGTGCCCAAGCATGAAGTATGCCCGGGCGCGCAGGCCAAAGTCAGCGATGCTCTTGATGAGCCCGCTGTCAAGCGTCCGTCGCCGTTTGCGGTGCTGGAACAACTGAAGCACAAAGATTGAGATCAACATCGGGCCGCATCGCGTACAATGCGCCCCGTTTCTAGGAGTCATCATGGCCGTTCAACAAAACAAGAAGTCCCCCTCCAAGCGCGGTATGCACCGTTCGCACGATTTTCTGGTTGCCCCGTCGACCGCCATCGAGCCGAACACCGGTGAAACGCACCTGCGTCACCACATCAGCCCCAACGGCTTTTACCGCGGCCGCAAGGTCCTGAAGACCAAGGCCGACGAATAAGGCCCCCGGGCCGAACTCGTACTCGGACCAATTCGGCTGAGCGCTGATACCTGGCACCCGTGATACGCATCGCCATAGACTGCATGGGCGGAGACTTCGGTCTGCCCGTCACGATTCCGGCTGCGATCGAGTTCGCCCGGCAATTTCCGGATACCCGGCTATTGCTGGTCGGGCTTCCCGACGCCATCGAAGCGGCGCTCTCCGAGCACCGCGGCGTTGCGCGTGATCGTATGGAAATCGTGGCGGCTTCCGAAGTCGTCACCATGGACGACCCGGTCGAGGTCGCCCTGCGCCGCAAAAAAGACTCCTCCATGCGCCTGGCCGCCCAGTCCGTCAAGGACGGGCGCGCCGACGCCTGCGTTTCCGCAGGCAACACGGGCGCGTGGATGGCCATTTCACGCTACGTGCTCAAAACGCTGGACGGCATTGACCGCCCCGCGATCGCCACGTCCATACCGAACCAGACGGGCCGCGCCACCACGGTGCTGGACCTGGGGGCGAATGTGGACTGCTCGGCCGAGCACCTACTGCAATTCGCCATCATGGGCGCCGCGCTGTCGCAGGCGGTGGACCATCGTGAGAACCCCTCTGTGGGCTTGCTCAACATCGGCGAAGAAGTCATCAAGGGCAACGAAGTCGTCAAGGAAGCTGCAGAGCTCCTGCGCGGCAGCCCGTTGAATTTCTACGGCAACGTGGAAGGCAACGACATCTTCAAGGGCACGGTCGACGTCGTCGTGTGCGACGGTTTCGTCGGCAACGTCGTGCTCAAGTCCGTCGAGGGGCTGGCGAAGATGCTGTCGAGCATCATTCGCGAAGAGTTCAAACGCAACATCGTCACCCTGCTGGCCGGCGCCATCGCCAAGCCGGTGCTCAACCGTCTGCGCAATCGCGTCGACAACCGGCGCTATAACGGCGCCGCGTTGCTGGGCCTGCGTGGCGTCGTCATCAAGAGCCATGGTTCCGCGGATGTCTACGCCTACGGTTTTGCGTTGCAACGAGCTCGCGAAGCCGTAGTGAGTAAACTGCTGGAGCGCACCGCTCAGACGGTCGCTCAGATTACCAAGCGCGTTCAATCGGGCGAGGGCGCCGCAGCGCCTTCGCGGAACGTGGCTGGGGACACCGCTTGATGGATACCGCAATGAAATATTCCGCAATCGCGGGCACCGGCAGCTTCCTGCCGGAACGCGTGGTTTCGAATGACGAATTGGCAGCGGAGCTGGCGACGCGCGACATCGCCACGTCCGATGAATGGATCGTTGAGCGCACGGGCATCCGTCAGCGCCATCTGGCCGAACGCGGCGTCACGACCAGCCAGCTGGCCACCGAGGCTTCGCGCCGCGCGTTGGCGGATGCTGGGGTCGACGCCTCCGAAATCGACCTGATCGTCGTGGCCACGTCCACGCCTGATTTCGTGTTTCCCAGCACGGCTTGCCTGGTGCAGGCTAACCTGGGCGCCAAGGGCTCGGCGGCGTTCGATGTGCAAGCCGTGTGCAGCGGCTTCGTCTACGCCCTGACCACCGCCGACAGCTTCATCCGCGCAGGCCGCGCCCGTTGCGCCCTGGTGATCGGCGCGGAAGTCTTTTCGCGCATCCTGGACTGGAACGACCGCAGCACGTGCGTGCTGTTCGGCGACGGCGCAGGCGCCGTGGTGCTGAAGGCTTCCGACGAGCCGGGCATCCTGGCCGCGCAGCTGCATGCCGACGGCAGCCAGATGAAAATCCTGAGCGCCGCGGGCAACGTGGCCTATGGCGACGTGACGGGCGATCCGTTCCTGCGCATGGACGGCCAAGCCGTGTTCAAGCAGGCCGTGACCGTGCTGGACCGTTCGGCGCGCGACACCTGCGCCGAAGCCGGCGTGGAGCTTGCCGACGTCGATTGGCTGATCCCGCATCAGGCCAACGTCCGCATCCTGAACTTCCTGGCGCGCAAGCTTGCCGTGCCGGTCGAGAAAGTCGTCATTACCGTTGACAGCCACGCCAACACCTCCGCGGCCAGCGTGCCGCTGGCACTGGACGCCGCGCGCCGCGATGGCCGCGTCAAGCCGGGCCAGCTCATTCTGATGCAAGGCGTGGGCGGCGGATTCACCTGGGGCTCGGTACTCGCCCGCATGTAAGGGTGCGCCCGGGGCAGGGCGGCGCTTGCGCCGCCGCTGCCCGGAGAGCGCGCCTGACATTCCACACAGACACTGAATCAATCCAACCGGTCAATCATGAAAATCGCATTTGTCTTCCCTGGCCAAGGTTCGCAAGCTGTCGGCATGCTCGATGCCTGGTCGGACGTCGCCGCCGTCACGGACACCGTGGCGCAGGCTTCGCAAGCCCTGGGGCAGGATCTGGGCGCGCTGATCGCCCAGGGCCCGGTGGAGCAGCTCAACCTGACCACCAATACCCAGCCGGCGATGCTGACTGCCGGCGTGGCGTTCTACGCCGCCTGGCGAGCCGCCGGCGGCCGCAAGCCGGACGTCGTGGCCGGCCACAGCCTGGGCGAGTACGCCGCGCTGACCGCCGCCGGTTCGCTGGCGCTTGAAGATGCCGTGCGCCTGGTGCGCGTGCGCGCCGACGCCATGCAAGCCGCCGTGCCGGTCGGTACCGGCGCCATGGCCGCCATCCTGGGCCTGGACGACGACGCCGTGCGCGCTGCGTGTGCACAAGCCGCCCAAGGCGAAATCGTCGAAGCCGTGAATTTCAATGCGCCGGCGCAGGTGGTGATCGCGGGGCACAAGGCCGCCGTTGAGCGCGCCTGCGAATTGGCCAAGGCCGCGGGCGCCAAGCGCGCGCTGCTGCTGCCGGTATCCGCGCCCTTTCACTCCAGCCTGCTCAAGCCCGCCGCCGACGTGCTGGCCGGCGCGCTGGCCGGTGTCAACGTCTCGGCGCCGCAGATCCCCGTCATCAACAACGTCGACGTGGCGTCGCCCACGGAACCCGGGGCAATCCGGGATGCGCTAGTGCGGCAGGCATGGCATCCTGTGCGCTGGGTGGAAACCCTGCGCGCGATGAAGGCGCAAGGCGTCACGCACATCATCGAGTGCGGCCCCGGCAAGGTGCTGGCTGGCCTGACCAAGCGCATCGATCCCGAACTTACCGGCCTGGCCATCACCGATCCCGCGTCGCTTGAAGCCGCGTTGGCCGCCGTTAACGGAAATTAAAGACATGGACAACTCGATCGAACTGCAGGGCAAGATCGCGCTGGTGACCGGCGCCACGCGCGGCATCGGCCGCGCCATCGCCCAGGAACTGGCTGCGCGCGGCGCAACCGTCGTGGGCACCGCCACGTCCGAATCGGGCGCAGCCGCCATCACCGAAGCCCTGGCGCCGTCCGGCGGCCGCGGCGTGGTGCTGAACGTGACTGACGCCGACGCCTGCGACGCGTTGATCGACGCGTTGGGCAAGGAAGGCGGCGGTCCGCACATCCTCGTCAATAATGCCGGGATCACCCGCGATACGCTCGCAATGCGCATGAAGGACGATGACTGGTCGGCCGTGCTGGACACGAACCTGACCTCCGTTTTCCGCCTGTCGCGCGCCGTGCTGCGCAGCATGATGAAAGCCCGCTGGGGACGCATCATCAACGTCACGTCCGTGGTGGGTTCCAGCGGCAACGCCGGCCAAGCCAACTATGCGGCCGCCAAGGCGGGCGTGTCGGGCATGTCGCGCGCGCTGGCCCGCGAGTTGGGCAGCCGCAACATCACCGTGAACTGCGTGGCGCCGGGCTTCATCGACACCGATATGACGCGTGCGCTGGCTGAAAGCCAGACCACGGCCCTGCTGCAGCAGATTCCGCTGGGCCGTTTGGGCTCGCCTGAAGACATCGCCCATGCGGTGGCCTTTTTGTCCGGGCCGCAAGCGGGTTACATTACCGGCACCACCCTGCACGTAAACGGCGGGATGTACATGCAATAAATCACGAATTGCGCGCGGGCGGCCTAGGCCGCCGCGCCGCCGCCGGGCAACCAGCGAGGCTGCGCGCAGTTCATCCGGAAACGCCGCATACCGGTATTCCTGCGCCCTGATGGGCGACAGAACATGTGCGCGGTGTTATTTTTGTCACGGCCAGGCGTTGCTTTCCTCTACGCTTGGCTATAATTCGCGGGATTTTTCCCAATTGGAGATCTGCATGGAAAGCATCGAACAGCGCGTCAAGAAGATCGTCGCTGAACAACTTGGCGTGAACGAAGCCGAGATCAAGAACGAATCCTCCTTCCTTGACGACCTCGGTGCCGATTCGCTCGACATGGTCGAACTGGTCATGGCGCTCGAAGACGAATTCGAGACCGAGATCCCCGACGAAGAGGCCGAAAAGATCACGACCGTGCAACAAGCGATTGACTACATCAATTCGCACGGTAAGCAGTAAGCTCAGCCTATATCCTTCCGGTTGCCCGACTGTCGGGGCCAACCGGGAAACGGGGCGGTTTCAGGAATTTGCCGTGTGGTCCGCGTGCGGGAAGGGCGTAGTAATGCCCGACCCGCTTTCGCGTGGGCCACACGCGCAGCGCATCCCGAAAACCGCCTTTCTTTTGTCTGTTTGAGGAGTCATCCGTGAAGCGACGTGTCGTCATCACCGGCCTTGGTATCGTTTCCCCTGTAGGAAACGACCTGACCACCGCTTGGGACAATATCGTCAACGGACGTTCTGGCATCAGCCGCATCACCCGTTTCGATCCCTCGGCCATCACCACGCACATTGCTGGCGAAGTCAAAGACTTCGACATCAGCACCTATGTCTCGTCCAAAGAAGCCCGCCAGATGGATACGTTTATCCATTACGGCCTGGCTGCCGGGATGCAGGCATGGCGCGACAGTGGCCTGGAAGTCACCGAAGCCAATGCCGAGCGCATCGGCGTGATCGTGGGCTCCGGTATCGGCGGTTTGCCGCGCATCGAGGAAACCCAGGTCGAGTATCTGGCCAAGGGTCCGCGACGGATCTCGCCGTTCTTCGTGCCGGGTTCGCTGATCAACCTGATCTCCGGTCATTTGTCCATTGCCTACGGCATGAAGGGCCCCAGCTACGCCGTCGTCTCGGCCTGCACCACCGGCCTGCATTGCATCGGCGACGCCGCGCGCCTGATCGAATACGGCGATGCGGACGTCATGGTTGCCGGCGGCGCCGAATCGACCGTGTCCCCGCTGGGCATCGGCGGTTTTGCCGCCATGCGCGCCTTGTCGACCCGCAACGATGATCCTCAGACGGCTTCGCGTCCCTGGGACCGCGACCGCGACGGCTTCGTGCTGGGCGAGGGCGCCGGCGTTCTCGTGCTGGAAGAATACGAGCATGCCAAGAAGCGCGGCGCGCGCATCTATGGCGAGCTCGCAGGCTACGGCATGAGCTCGGACGCGCACCACATCACGGCCCCCGACAAGGACGGCCCGCGCCGCGGCGTGCTCAATGCGCTGCGCAACGGCGGCCTGAACGCGGATGACATCCAGTATGTCAACGCCCATGGCACGTCCACGCCCCTGGGCGACAAGAACGAAACCGATGCGCTGAAGCTGGCGTTCGGCGATCACGCCAAGAAGCTGGTGGTCAACTCGACCAAGTCCATGACCGGGCACTTGCTCGGCGCGGCCGGCGGCATCGAGGCCGTGTTCACGACCCTGGCCGTGTACAACCAGGTTTCGCCTCCCACGATCAACATCTTCAATCAAGATCCGGAATGCGATCTGGATTACTGCGCGAACGAAGCGCGGCAGATGAAGATCGAAGTGGGCCTGTCCAATTCGTTCGGCTTCGGCGGCACCAACGGCTCCATGGCCGTTCGCCGGGTCTGATTTGGAAGGCTCGGACGCGGGGCGCTGGTCGTTTCAGGTGCCTGCCGGGCAGCCGCCCGGCGTCCGTGCGCTTGGCGGCCTGGCAATCGCCGTGGCCGCAGCGTGCGCGCTGACGGCGGCGTCCTGGGGCGGCATGGCATGGGCGGCGGGCGCGGTGATCGCGCTGCTGCTTGTGCCGGCCGGGCTGTTACACTCGGCACGGAGCAGCCTGTCCCCGGTATCGGCAATACGCGCGGCGACCGGGGCTGGCCGCTGGCAGGTATGCCTGCCGCAAGGCTGGCAAGACGCGGTGCTGCTGAGCCAGCAACGCGGTCCCCGCTGGCTGACGCTCACTTTGCAGCCTTTGCCCACCGGGAGTACGGCCTTCACCAATAGCACAATCACCCTCACCGTCTGGCAGCGGACGTTGCGACCCGAGTCCTGGCGGCGCCTGTGCCTGCTGACGGGCACGGCGCGGCGCGCGCAGCAGGCGGCACGCCCGCAGGAGGCGTCATGAGCGAGCGCGAAGTCGACGCCGAGCTGGTCGCGCGCGTTCAACGGGGCGACAAGAAGGCCTTCGATCTGCTGGTGCTGAAGTATCAGCGCAAGATCCTCCGCCTGCTGGCCCGGATGATCCGCGACCCCTCGGAAATCGAGGATGTGGCGCAGGAAGCCTTCATCAAGGCCTATCGGGCCCTGCCCCAGTTCCGGGGCGAGAGCGCGTTCTACACCTGGTTGTATCGTATCGCCATCAATACGGCGCGCAACTGGCTGGCCTCCCAGGGCCGGCGTCCCAGCGCGCCGAATGCGATAGAAACGGAAGACGGTGAAACTTTTAACGAAACCGACAACCTAACCGATATAAGCACGCCGGAGTCCATGGTTGCCAGCCGCGAAATCGCCGAGACGGTGAACGCGGCCATCGAGGAATTGCCCGAAGAGTTGCGCACCGCAATTGTCCTGCGTGAAATCGAAGGTATGAGTTACGAAGACATCGCCCAGAGCATGGATTGCCCGATCGGTACGGTGCGCTCCCGCATTTTTCGTGCGCGCGAGGCCATCGCGACCAAATTGCGTCCATTGCTTGGCACCGATGCCGAGCGTCGCTGGTAAGGAGTGGCAGTCATGCAAACCGCAGCCAAGTCCGTTGAAATCGCCGAATCCTCCTGGGAGGAATCGGTTTCCGCCTGGATGGACGGAGAAGATTCCGACGATATTCTTCCCAGTCTGTTGTCCAAGGAAGGACGTCAGACCTGGGACACCTATCATTTGATCGGTGATTCCCTCCGTAATGCCGATCTGGCATTGACGCCCAGCGCCGCCTTCCAGTCGCGACTGGCGCGGGCGCTGGACGCCGAACTGCCGATCGTGGCGGCGCCCCGGCGCCGTTCGCCGTTGCGCTACGGGCTGTCCGGCCTGGCCGTGGCCGCCGCCGTGGCGACCGTCGCCTGGGTGGCCCAGCCTTACCTGACGGGCACGCCGGCAACCGAAGTCCGCGTGCTGGCCGACGCCAGCGGCACGCCTGCCTCCGCCGATGATGCGGGCTTGCGCGACTACCTGGAGGCCCATCGCCAGATGGCCGGCCCCAGCGCGGTGCGCCAAGTCTCGTTCGACGTCGGAGCGGGGCGTTGATGGCACTGGTGTTACCGACACGTTGGCCGCGCGCTGCCTCCTGGCACGCGCATCGCGCTGGCTGGTTCGCCGCCACGCTTCTGACCGCTTTCCTGGCTGCGCACGAACCCGCGCGCGCCGCAGACCCCGCGCCGGCGACGGACGACGTGGTCCAGTTGCTGTCGCGCATCCAGCAGGCCGCGCGCAAGCAGGACTACGCGGGCGTCTTCATGTATCAGCAGGGCGAGATGATCCAGTCTTCGCGCCTGGTGCACGTCCTGGACGGCACCGGCGAGCGCGAACGGCTGGAAATCCTTGATGGCCAGCCGCGCGAATACCTGCGGCACAACGAAGATGTGCAGTGCCTGATTCCCGAGCGCAAGACCGTGCTGGTCGAACGCCGCCGCGGCGACCGTTTCCCGGGCCTGCTGCTGGGCGATCCGGCGAACCTGGCCGAGCACTACAAGATCAGCACCGAACCTGCGCTGCATCGGGTGGCCGGCCGCGAATGCCGGCTGATCACGATCGAACCGCTGGACAAGCTGCGTTACGGCTACCGCCTGTGCGCCGACGTGGAAACCAATCTGCTGCTGAAGGCCCAGACCCTGAACGCTGCCCGCGGCGTCGTGGAGCAAGTGTCGTTCACGTCGCTGCGGCTGGGGTCCGAAGTCGATCCCCAATTGCTGACCTCGCGCTGGAGCACGCGCGACTGGAAGGTGCTTGAGCCGACGATGGCGCCGGTCGACCTGTCGGCACAGGGGTGGCGCATCCCGGCGCCCAAGGGCTTCAAGGTGATCATGCAGGTGGCGCGCTCGATGGGGCGCGGCGCAACGGTCAGCCAGATGGTATTGTCCGACGGCCTGGCGGCCATCTCGGTCTTCATCGAGCCCTATGACAGCCAGCGCGGGCATCATCCCCCGCATGGCGCCGCGCAGCGCGGGTCGATTACCGTCTACGGAACGCGCATCGCGGACTTCTGGCTGACGGCCGTGGGCGAAGTGCCCGTGGCGACGCTGGAACAATTGGCGGAAGCGACAGAGTATGTGCCCGCCGCACCTGCGGCAGCAGCGCCGGCACCCGGGACGGCCGGGTCCAAGTGATCCATGCCCCGGGGCGGCCAGCAGCAATTTCGGAGTAACTTATGAAAGCAATGACGGTGTCGAACGCTTTTTTCCGGCGCTTTCTGACGGTTGTGGCGGCAAGCGTGATGATGTCCGCCGCGTATGTCCCCGCTTCGGTGGCGCAGACGCCCACAGTGGCGCTGCCCGACTTCACGGGCATTGTTGAAAAGGCCGACCCCGCGGTCGTGAACATCCGCACCACGGCCACCGTGCCGGTGCGCGGCCCCGGCCCTGGCGGCGGCAGCGGCGATCCCTACGAATTGTTCCGCTGGTTCTTCGGCCCGGATTTCCAGCCTCCGGGCCCGGGCGGCCAGTCCCCGACGCCGCGCCAGCGCCCGCAGCCTTCGCAGCCTGAAGAGCGCACGGTTCCGCGTGGCGTGGGCTCGGGCTTCTTCATTTCGGATGACGGCTACATCCTGACCAACAACCACGTGGTGGTCGACGCGACGGACATCTACGTCACGCTGACCGACGGCCGCGAGTTCAAGGCCAAGGTCATCGGCACGGATGAGCGCACGGACGTCGCGCTGATCAAGATCGAAGCCAAGGATATGATCCCGCTGGTCATCGGCGACCCCAAGAAGCTGAAGAAAGGGCAGTGGGTGCTGGCCATCGGTTCGCCGTTCGGCCTGGACTCCACCGTGACTTCGGGCATCGTCAGCGCGATCGGCCGCGATACCGGCGAATACTTGCCGTTCATCCAGACCGACGTGGCTGTTAACCCCGGCAACTCGGGCGGCCCGCTGATCAACCTGGACGGCGAAGTCGTGGGCATCAATTCCCAGATCATCTCGCGCAGTGGCGGCTTCATGGGTATTTCGCTGGCCATTCCGATCGACGAAGCGATGCGTGTGGTGGATCAGTTGCGCGCCACGGGCAAGGTGACTCGCGGCCGTGTCGGCGTGCAGATCGGCGAAGTGGGCAAGGACGTGGCCGAAGCCATCGGCCTGCCTAAGGCCGAAGGCGCGCTGGTCAGCAGCGTCGAAGCCGAAGGCCCTGCCGAACAGGCCGGCGTGCAGCCGGGCGACGTGATCCTGAAGTTCAACAACGAGCCGATCAAGCGCTGGTCTGACCTGCCGCGCATCGTGGGCGAAACCAAGCCGGGCACGCGCGCCGACATGGAAGTATGGCGCAAGGGCAAGAGCCTGACGCTGTCGGTCAAGGTGGGCGAAATCCCGACCGAGAAGGCTGCGGCGGCGGGCAAGAAGCCTGCGCCGGCGCCGGAAGTCACCAATGCCCTGGGCCTGGGCGTGGTGGACGTGCCCGCCGACGTGCAGAAGAAGCTGCGCATCAAGGGCGGCGTCCAGGTGAAGGTCGCCGAAGGCGCGGCTGCCAAAGCGGGCCTGCAGGAAGGCGATATTGTGTTGGCCTTGAACGACACTGACGTCACCGGCGCCAAGCAGTTCGCCGAACTGGTGGGCAAGCTGGACAAGGCCCGCGCCGCAGGTTTGCTGGTCCGCCGCGGCGATCAGACGCAGTGGGTGGCGGTTCCGGCCTCGAAGTAAAGCCCTGAGTGGGGGTGCTTTTTGTCCCCGGGGCAGCCCGGTGGCAGAAAAAAAACCCCAAGACCAGCTAAAATGGCTGGTTGCCGCAAGAGGGGGCGCCTGGCGCCCCCTCGTTTTTGCCCGGGTTATTGGCCGACCAGCCTACCGGCGGCCCGCAGCACCCCTCACGTCAGCCGTGCGTACTCCGGCGGCGGTGTCTTCCGGCCATGTGCCGAGTGTTCCGTCCCTTATAATTTCAAGCATGCAGCATATTCGCAACTTCTCCATCATTGCCCACATCGATCATGGCAAATCGACCCTGGCCGATCGCCTGATCCAACGCTGCGGTGGATTGGCGGATCGCGAAATGTCGGCGCAGGTGCTCGATTCCATGGAAATCGAACGCGAGCGCGGCATCACCATCAAAGCCCAGACCGCCGCCCTGCATTACAAGGCGAAGGACGGCAAGACCTACAACCTGAACCTGATCGACACCCCGGGGCACGTGGACTTCTCGTATGAAGTCAGCCGCTCGCTGTCGGCGTGCGAAGGCGCGCTGCTGGTGGTGGACGCCTCTCAGGGCGTGGAAGCCCAGACGGTCGCCAACTGCTACACCGCCATCGAGCTGGGCGTGGAAGTGGTGCCGGTGCTGAACAAGATGGATTTGCCGCAGGCCGATCCGGACGGCGCGCGCCAGGAAGTCGAAGACGTGATCGGCATCGACGCCTCGGAGGCCGTGCTGGCCAGCGCCAAGACGGGCATGGGCATCGACGAGATCCTGGAAACCATCGTGGCCCGCGTGCCGGCGCCCAAGGGCGATCCCGACGCGCCGCTGCAAGCCCTGATCATTGACTCGTGGTTCGACAACTACGTGGGCGTGGTCATGCTGGTGCGCATCATCAATGGCGTGCTCAAGCCCAAGGACAAGATCCTGCTGATGGCCTCCGGCGCCACCCACCTGTGCGAGCAGACCGGCGTGTTCACGCCGAAGTCGCAGCAGCGTCCGCATCTGTCGGCGGGCGAGGTGGGCTTCATCATCGCCGGCATCAAGCAGCTGGAAGACGCCAAGGTGGGCGACACCGTCACGCTGGCCAACAAGCCCGCGGCCAGCGCGCTGCCCGGCTTCAAGGAAGTCAAGCCGCAGGTGTTCGCCGGCCTGTATCCGGTGGAAAGCTCGGAATACGACCAGCTGCGCGATTCGCTCGACAAGTTGAAGCTGAACGATGCGGCGCTGATGTTCGAACCGGAAGTCTCGCAGGCGCTGGGCTTCGGCTTCCGCTGCGGCTTCCTGGGCCTCTTGCACATGGAAATCGTGCAGGAACGCCTGGAGCGCGAATTCGACATGGACATCATCACCACCGCGCCGTCGGTGGTGTACGAAGTCGAGCAGCGCGATGGCTCCGTGATCACCGTGGAAAGCCCGTCGCGCATGCCCGAAGTGGGCAAGATCCAGGACATCCGCGAACCCATCGTGAAGGTCACGCTGTTCATGCCGCAGGACTACGTCGGTCCCGTCATGACGCTGTGCAACAACAAGCGGGGTTCCCAGGTCAACATGAGCTATCACGGCCGCCAGGTCCACCTGGTGTACGAGATTCCGCTGGCCGAGATCGTGCTGGACTTCTTCGACAAGCTGAAGTCGGTGTCGCGCGGCTATGCCTCCATGGACTACGAGTTCCTGGAGTACCGCTCGGCCGACGTGGTGCGCGTGGACCTGCTGATCAACAACGACCGCGTGGACGCGCTGGCCGTGATTGTCCACCGCAGCAATGCGCGCCATCGCGCCCGCGACGTCGTGACCCGCATGCGCGGATTGATCCCGCGCCAGATGTTCGACGTGGTCATCCAGGCCGCCATCGGCGCGGAAATCATCGCGCGTGAAAACGTGAAGGCATTGCGCAAGAACGTGCTGGCCAAGTGCTACGGCGGCGACATCTCGCGCAAGAAGAAGCTGCTGGAAAAGCAGAAGGCCGGCAAGAAGCGCATGAAGCAGGTGGGTAGCGTGGAAATTCCGCAGGAGGCGTTCCTGGCCATCCTGCAAGTGGAAGACAAGTAGAACCAAAAGAAGGCGGTTAGCTGATGAGTTGGAACTTTGCCCTGATCCTGTTTGTTCTGCTGGTCTTGACCGGCATTATCTGGGTGCTTGATCTGGCGGTGCTGCGACGTGGTCGCGAAGCCCGTGCGCAAGCGGCAATGGCGCAGTACGACGCGGCCCTGGTCGGAGACGCTCAGGAAGCCGAACGCCTGCGCCGTGAAGCCGGTGATGCCGCGCGGCGCGTGCCGTGGTGGATCGAGTACGCCGTCAGCTTCTTTCCCGTCATCCTGTTCGTCTTCATGCTGCGTTCGTTCGTGGTGGAGCCGTTCCGGATTCCGTCGGGCTCGATGCTGCCGACGCTGCAGTCCGGCGACCTGATCCTCGTGAACAAGTTCAGCTACGGCTTGCGCCTGCCCGTGATCGACAAGAAGGTCGTCGACATCGGCAAGCCCCAGCGCGGCGACGTGTTCGTGTTCCGCTACCCCGTGGATCCGGACGTGGACTACATCAAGCGCGTGGTCGGCCTGCCGGGCGACGAGATCGCCTATCTGGATAAAAAACTGTACGTCAACGGCGAATTGGTGCCCCATGTGCGCGACGGCGACTATTTTGAGCCGGATCGCGTCTCGTATATTGCGCAATATAAAGAGAAGTTGGGCGACGTTGAGCACAAAATCCTGCTGGATGAGAACAAACCGCAGGATTATTCGCCGATGTGGCAATTTCCCAACCGGGAAAACTGCCAATACAGCCGCAATGGGGTACGCTGCAAAGTACCTGAAGGCAGTTATTTCGCCATGGGCGATAATCGGGACAACAGCGCTGACAGCCGATACTGGGGCTTCGTACCTGAATCCAATATCGTCGGACGCGCGTTCTTCATCTGGATGAATTTCAGCGATCTCAGCCGCATTGGCCGGTTCAACTGATTATGTCGCTAGCCACGCTAGAAAACCGCCTGGATCACCACTTCGGTGATCCAGCCTTGCTTGAACAGGCACTGACGCATCGCAGTCACGGTGCGCGCCATAACGAGCGATTGGAATTCCTTGGGGATTCCGTGCTGAACTTCGTCGTTGCGGCCATGCTGTTCGAGCGGTATTCCAAAATCGACGAAGGCGATCTGTCGCGGCTGCGGGCCAATCTGGTCAAGCAAGCTTCGCTGGCGGATATCGCGCAGCGCCTGGAACTGTCGCAGTACCTGCGCCTGGGCGAAGGTGAATTGAAGAGCGGCGGATTCCGCCGGCCGTCCATTCTTGCTGATACGGTCGAGGCGCTGTTCGGCGCCGTCTTCCTGGATGCGGGCTTTGACGCCGCGCGCCGCGTGATCGTGCGCCAGTACCAGCCGGTGCTGGCCTCGGTCGATCCCAAAACGCTGGGCAAGGACGCCAAGACCTTGCTGCAGGAATTCCTGCAAGGCCGCAAGCTGGCGCTGCCGTTGTACACGGTGGTGGCCACGCATGGCGCGGCGCACAGCCAGCAGTTCGAAGTCGAGTGCGCCATCCCGGCGCTCGAGATCAAGGTTATGGCGCCCGGCGCCAGCCGCCGCGCCGCCGAGCAATCGGCGGCCAAGCTGGCGTTGGAGGCCGCGTTGGCCATCAGCCCGGCGACCAAGGCTGCCCGCAAGTCGGGCAAGGCGCGCAAAACCGCGCAATTGTCGCTGCCTGTGGCAGTGGCTCAAGAGACTAAATGAGCGATACCCCTTTTCGTACCGGCTTCGTAGCCATCGTTGGCCGCCCCAATGTGGGCAAGTCCACGCTGACGAACGCCCTGATCGGTTCCAAGATCTCCATCGTGTCGCGCAAGGCGCAGACCACGCGCCATCGCATCCATGGCGTGTTGACGCGCGAGCACGAGCAGTTCGTGTTTGTCGATACCCCGGGATTCCAGACGCGCCATGGCGGCGCGATGAACCGCATGATGAACCGCGTCGTGACGCAGGCGCTGGCCGACGTCGACGTGGTGGTGCACGTGGTGGAAGCGGGCAAATGGTCTGAAGGCGACGCCAAGCTGCTGCCGCTGCTGCCCAACCCCGAGCGCACCATCCTGGTCGTGTCCAAGATCGACGCGCTGAAGAACCGCGACGACCTGTTCGCCTTCGTGTCCAAGATCATGGCGTTGCATCCGTTCGGCGCCGTGGTGCCTGTCAGCGCCACCAAGAACCAGCAGCTTGACCAGCTGCTGCAGGAAATCGCTTCTCGCCTGCCGGAAGGCGAGGCGATGTTCGAAGAAGACACCCTGACTGACCGCCCCATGCGCTTCATCGCCGCCGAACTGGTGCGCGAGAAGATCTTCCGCCTGGTGGGAGACGAACTGCCCTACGGCTGTACCGTTGTCATCGAGCAATGGGAAGAGACCAGCAAGGGCGCCAGCATCAACGCCTGCGTCGTGGTCGAGCGCGACAGCCACAAGCCCATCTTGCTGGGCACGGGCGGCATGCACATGAAGCGTATTGCCACGGAGGCGCGGCAGGACATCGCCAAGCTGCTGGACAAGCCTGTGCACCTTGAGGTCTACATCAAGGTGCGCAAGGGCTGGTCCGACCGCGAGAGTGCGCTCCGCGATCTGGGCTATGAGTAGACGGGCGCCTCGCGTCCAGGATCGCCCGGGGTTTATGCTGCACGCCACCGCGTGGCGTGAGACCTCCCTTATTGTTCAGACGTTCTCCCGCGATCATGGCTGTGTGGCCATGGTCGCCAAGGGCGCCAAGCGCCCGTATTCCGTTTTGCGTCCCGTGTTGTCGGCCTTCCAGCCTCTGCTGCTGTCCTGGACCGGCAACGGCGAGGTCAAGACCCTGACCCGCGCCGAAATCGCCGGCATCCGTCCGCTGACGGGCACTGCCTTGATGTCGGCCTGGTACATGAACGAGCTGCTGCTGCGCCTGCTGCCGCGCGAGGACGCCCATCCGCTGTTGTTCGACGCCTATGACATGGCCTTGCAGCAACTGTCCAACGGAACCCGCGCCGCAGGCGCGCTGCGCCGATTCGAATGGACGCTGCTGCGCGAAACCGGCTATGGCGTGGACGAAGACGCGCCCGACTTCGAAGACCCCGTGATCGAGCCCGCGCTGCGCCGCGACTTGCGCGAGCGCCTGGCCGAGATCCTGGCTGGCCGTCCGCTGTCCACCCGCCGCGTGCTGATGGATCTGCAACGTATCTGAGCGCGTGGCGCCCCGCCCATGACCTTCACGCTAAAACAGGTCGAAACCTTCCGTACCGTCTATGAGACGGAAAGCGTCACTGCCGCTGCCCGGCGGCTGGACGTGTCGCCCGCGACGGTCAGCGCCACCTTGGCGGCGCTTGAAGCCAGCATCGAGTTGCGTCTCTTCGAGCGGGTGCGCCAGCGCATGCAGCGCACGCCGGAAGCCACGCTGCTGTACGAGGAAATCCGCCGCTTGAACGTCGGCCTGGAAAGCCTGGGACGCAAGATCCGCGCGATACGCGGGGCGGCCCAGCCCAGGCTGCGCATCGGTTGCATCCATGCCTACAGCGGCGCGGTCGTCAGCGACGCGATCTCGCGTTTCCGCGCGCGCTACCCCGACACGCCACTGTATCTGCAGATCCGCGACTCCAATACCTTGCGCGACATGGTGGTGTCGGGCGAGCTCGACCTGGCCGTGGTGGCCGACGAATCAGAACTGGAAGGGTTGCGCGGGCACCGGCTGGCCAGCTTGCAGGCGGTCACGGTTTTTCCGGCGGCGCATGGGCTGGCGCGGCTGGAACGCGTGGATTTTCCGCATCTGGCCGATCTGGATGTGATTGCCCTGAACGCCGAGGACGGCTCGCGCAAGCGGCTGGATTCCTTGCTGCGCCAGGCAGGGCTGAGCTTGCGGGTGGCGATAGAAACCCCGTATTCCAGCACCGTCTGCCAATTGGCGCTGGCGGGGCATGGCGTCGGCATCGCGAACCCCGCGACGGCCGTGGGCATGGAGGCCGCGGGCCTGTGCTACCGACCGTTGACGGCCCCCGTGCATTTCGAATGCCACATGATCCTGCACGGCAGCCGGCCCTTGTCCGAGGCGGGCAAATTCTGGGCCACCTGCCTGCGCGGCGCGCTGGCCCCGCTTGCGGACCGCTTCGGGGTCTAGGCGCCCAAGCCCGGCCGGACTCAGCCGCGGCGTCCGTCGGACGTCACCATCAGCACCACCGACGATTCCGCATCAAGAACGCCCGAACGCCTGAGGCGGGACACGGCTGCCAGCGCGGCGGCCGAAGACAGTTCGGTGCTGAGCCCCCGGCGTTCAAGCCGTTGCTGCGCCTGCGCTGCCGCGGCGTCGGAGACTTCCACCGGCGTGCCGCCCGAGCGGGACAGGGCTTCCAGCGATTGCAGCGTGCAGGTGCCGCCTGCGATGGAATACTGGTCCGTTATGCCTTCCCACAGGCCGCGCGCATCGCCCGCGGCGCGGGCGCGCGACAGGCGTGCGTACGGTTCCACCGGGTGCAGGCGGGGCAGGCGCGCGATGCGTCCGTTTTCCAGCAGGTGCTGCCAACCCAGGAAAACTCCCCACAGCAGGTCGCCACGCGCCGTGGGCACGATGATGTCGGTGGGCGCGCCGCAGGCGTCCAGTATTTCCTGGGCGATGGGCTTGTAGCCTTCCACGCCGTAGGGGTGCGTGCCGACTGGCGGATTCAGGTAGTTGGTGCCGGCGAATGCCCCCTGGTTGCGGCACAGGTCCGCCACGTAAGGCCAGCGGGCCAGGCTGTCCTCGAACGCGCTGAGCTTGGCGCCGAAACGCAGCATGGCCTCGCGCTGCAGGGGCGGGCAGTTGCGGGTGATGGCGATATCCGCCTGCAAGCCGGCCGCCGCGCAATAGGCGGCCAGCGAGACGCCGGCGTTGCCGCTGGAAGCCGCCGCCACGCGGGTCGCGCCTGCCAGGCGGGCGCGTGATACCAGCTGGGCCGCCATGCGGTCCTTGTGGCTGCCCGTGGGATTGGCGCTTTCGCACTTGAGCCAGAGCTGGCCGATGCCTTCGGCTCGCGCCAGATCCATGGCTTCCAGGGTGGGCGTGGCGCCTTCCCCCAACGTGATGGGCGCCAGCACGGGCAAGGAGATGGCGCCGTCCTCGGCAGCGGGGTCGTAGCAACACTCCAGGGTGGCGGGATGGCCCGCCGCCAGGCAACTGGGGCAGCCTTCGGGATAGTCGTCGGGCGACCACAGGCTTGCGCAGCGGATGCAACGCAGGGCGGACAATCTCGGGTTCATCAGCATGGGTCAATACTTCGAGGCAAGGGAGTCCAGGGGGAGGGCGGGGGCGACTTGCAGAAGGCAGTCGCCGTCGCCGCTGCGGGCGATGGCACGCAGGCAGACGATCGTGCCCGCTTGAGGGCTGAGCAGGGCACGCATGGGCGTATCGGGGCGGGCCGGTTCGATCAGGCGGCCGATACGCTGGCCGGCCATGACCGATTGCCCCAGTTCGACGCCGGGCACGAACACACCGGGTTCTCCCGCGCGCAGCGTGGCGGCGGGCGCGTCCAGGTCATAGAGCCGGATATTCGCAGGGCGTGGCAGGGGCAGGTCCGACAGCAAGCCCAGTTCGCCCAGGCAGCCCAGCAGGCCATCGCGGCATCGGTCGGCCAGGTCGCTGCTGGTTTCCCTGCCGCCGCCGATCTCCGCACTCAGGCGCAAGACGCCGTGGCGGCTGGCCGCGGCGGGTAGCGAGCCCGCTTCGCTGCCGCGGAAGAACACGCATTGCGGCAGGCCGAAGGCGCGCGCCAGGGCGGGCAGCCGTTCGTCGTAGGCGTCGTCGCCGTAGCGCGTGATGACCGATGACGGCAGGTAGCGCAGCGACGCGCCGCCGCTGTGCACGTCCACCATGGCCTGCACGCGAGGCAGTAGCCGAGCTTCAAGCGCGGCCGCCACGCTTTCGGTGTAGCCGCGCGCCGGCGCACCCAAAAAGGCGCGGTTCAGGTTGCCGCCGTCGGCGGGCGACAGCCGGGTGCCGGCTAGCGAGGCCTCGGCGTTGACCGCGGGCAGCAGGTAGACCGTGCCGCGCTGCAGAATGGCCGGCAGGTGGTGCCACAAGTCCAGGATGGCCGCCTGGCCTTCCCATTCGTCGCCATGTACGCCGGCGATCAGCGCAACGGCAGGGCCTGGCCCTGCCTCGATCCGCAGCACGGGGATCGTGATGCGGCGATACGCCGATTCGTTGGTGGCGGCGGCGACGGAAAAATCCTCCCGGCTCACGCTGACCATGCGGCGGCTCCTGTATCGGCATGCATCGGGGTCAATCCAGGGTGGCGGCCTTGATGATGTTCTCCCATTTGGGCAGTTCCTTGCGAATCTGGGTCTGTACGTCCTGGGGCGTGCCGCCCAGGGGTTCCTGGGAACGGCTGCGCAATTCCTTCTCGACGCTTTCAGAACGCAGCGCCTGGTTCAGCGCGGCATTCAGGCGGGCGACGGCGGCGGGCGGCGTGCCCGCGGGTGCGATCAGCGCGCTCCAGGCGGACTGCTCGTAATCGGGATAGCCCTGTTCGGCCACGGTGGGCACGTCGGGGTTGGACGCGGCACGGGTTTTGGTCGTGACGGCGAGCGCGCGCAGGCGTCCGTCCTTCAGGTTGCCGATCAGGGGCGGCAGGTTTTCCATCATGGCGTCGACGTGGCCGCCCAGCAGATCCGATAGCTGCGCGGCCGTGGCCTTGTAGGGAATCTGGCGGACGGCGGCGCCGGTCTGGGCAATGAAGAGCTTCACGCCGACTTCGCTGGTCGTGCCGGGATCCGCCGATGTCATGGTCAGGCGGTCGGGCTGGGCGCGGCTGGCGTCGATGAAGCTCTTCAGGTCGCGATAGGGCGAGGCGGCATTCACCACGATGACGTTCGGCGTTTCGGCCACCAGGCCGATGGGCGTCACGTCGCGGTCCAGGTTGTAGAGCTGCTGCTTGAACAGGAACCGGTGCAGCACCAGCGTGCCGACGTGGGCATAACCAATGGTGTAGCCGTCGGCCGGGGCGCGCACCACGGCCTGCGTGCCGATGCGCCCGCCCGCGCCGACGCGGTTTTCCACCACCACGGGCTGGCCAAGCTGGCGGCTCATTTCCTGGCCGACCAGGCGCGCGGTGATGTCCGCGTTGCCTCCTGCTGCGGCCGGCACGATCAGCGTGATCGCGCGCTCGGGATAGTCGGCTTGCGCGGAAGCGGCGGCAAGGCAAAGCAACAGGGCGGCAAGGCAGGCAGTGCGTTTCATGACGATTCCCGAGGCGTTGAGAGCTGCGCCATTGTGGGGGCGCCGCCGGGAGAATCCGTTTGCCTTGATAAGATGGATGTTCGGAAAAAACTAAGAGTGATCCGGCTTGCGCGCATCGGCCCGCTTGCCCAGCCCGTAGCCCACGGCGGCCGCGCCCAACGCAACCGCCGCACCCAGCAGCGCGATCAGCGCCGCGCCATAGCCCAGCATGTCGACGCCCGCCTTGACCCACCCGCTGGCGGCGTCTCCGCCGCGGTAGACCACGGTGTCGATGACGCTCTTGGTCTTGTACTTGTCTTCGGGCGGAACCGCCGTGAACAGCATTTCACGCCCGGGCCGGATCAGCGCGTACTCACCGGCGCGGCGCAGGATCATCGCAGCCGCCAGCACGCCGAAGACGGGAAACGCGGCCAGAGCCAGGAACGACAGGCCCACCGCCAGGGGCACCGCGGTCAACAGGAAGCGCAGGCCCAGGCGGGCGGCGACCCGGCCCGTGATGAAGAGCTGCGACAGCAGCGCCAGCGCCTGGACGGTGAAGTCCAGCGCGCTGAAGACGCGGATGCGTTGGGCGGTGTCGGTGAACGTGTCGGCCACCAGTCGCGCCTGCTCCATGTACAAGAACGTATTGAGCGTGGCCAGCAGCACGACCAGCAAGGAAATGCCCAAGAGGTAGCGCGAGCGAAAAATGCGCGAGATGCCGGCCAGGATGCTGCCCTCGATGGGATGCCGCATGTCCTCCCGCCGATTTCGGTGCGCGTGGCGGCGCGCCATCGCAACAGCCACTGCTTGAGCGGCAGCGTGGCCGTCAGCAGCAGCGCCGACAACAGGAGCAGCCCGGCCGGACCCAGGGTGCCCGCCAGCAATGCGCCCAGCAGCGGACCGGAAAGCCCGCCCGCGCTGGCGCCGGCCGCGATCAGCGCGAACAGGCGCTTGGCCGATTCCATGCGGAACACGTCGGCCATCAGGCTCCAGGCGATGGACACCACGAACAGATTGAAGACGGACAGCCACACGTAGAACGCGCGCGCCGCCCAGATGCTGTCAGGCCGCAAATGAAGCAGGGCGGCGAAACCTGCCATGGTCAGGGCGAAGAGGCTGTAGACCCAGGTCAGCAAGGTGGCGCGCGGCACGCGTGCCGAGAGCCAGCCGAACAGCGGCACCACGGCCAGCGTGGCGACGAAGGTGGCGGTGAACAACCACTGCAGCTGGTTCACGCCCGCCTGGATGCCCAGGGTTTCGCGGATCGGCCGCAGCATGAAATAGCCGCAGAACAGGAAGAAGAAAAAGGCGAACCCGCAGGCGGCGGGCGCGATTTCCTCGTCGTGGATGCCCAGCGCCCGCGCTGCGCGTGCGCGCAGGGAGGAGGGGGCGGCGGCGGCCATGGCGTTATGCCAGCAAGGCGGCGATGCGTTCGCGCAGGGCGGCGTCCGGTTGACGCCCGAAGCCGGCCAGCACGTTGTCGGCCATGTTGGCGGGTTTGGATGTGGCGGGGATGACGGCAGTCACGGCCGGATGGCCGATGATGAATTTCAGGAAGAGTTGCGCCCAGGAGGTGCACCCGATCTCGGCCGCCAGACCGGGCAGGGCACGGCCCTTGACCTGGCGGAACAGGGCCCCGTCCTGGAACGGGCGGTTGATCAGCACCGCGACGCCGTTTGCCTGGCAAGCGGGCAGCAGCCGCTTTTCGGCATTGCGGGCGCCGACCGACAGATTGACCTGGAGGAAGTCGGGCTTCTCGCGTTCGACCAGGTCGGTCAGTTCGTCGTGCGCCGAGTCGGTGTAGTGCGTGATGCCGATGTAGCGGGTCACGCCTTGCTGCTTCAGTTCGCGCAGCAGCGCCAGCTGGTTGCGGGTGTCGATCAGGTTGTGGATCTGGATCAGGTCGAGCTTGTCGCGGCCCAGGCGCTTCTGCGATTGCCGGATCTGGTCCATGGCGGATTCGCGGCCATGGGCGCCGATCTTGGTCGCCAGGAAGTACCCGTCGCCCGTGGGGCCCTGGCGGGCCAGCAGCGCCCCCACGACTGCTTCGGCCTGGCCGTAGCTGGGCGCGGTGTCGATCAGATATCCGCCTTCCCGGGTGAAGATGTCCAGCACCTGGGCCAAGGGCGCCATGGCCGCGGCGTCGTCGGGTGGCGCGTTGAAGGTGTCGGCCGTGCCCAGTCCGATGACGGGAATCTGTTCTTTCGACGTCGGAATGCTTCGGCTCAGCATGGCGGGCTTGACGCTGAGAGCGCGCGCGGCGCCGGCGGTTCCCAGCAGCGCGGCGCAGGCGGTGGTCTGGAGGAAGCGGCGGCGGTCGGGCATGGGGAACGCTCCAAAGAAAAAAGGCCTACACGCGAATGTAGGCCTTTTGCAGGGGTCTTTCGACCGGTGCTTACTCGCGGTTGCCGCCGAAGATGCCCAGCAGCATCAGCAGGTTCGAGAAGACGTTGTAGACGTCCAGGTAGATGGCCAGCGTGGCGGACACGTAGTTGGTTTCGCCGCCGTTGACCACGCGTTGCAGGTCAACCAGCATGAAGGCCGAGAAGACCAGGATGGCCATGACCGAGATGGTCAGCATCAGCGCGGGCAACTGCAGGAAGATGTTGGCCAGGGCGGCGATCAGGATGACCACGGCGCCGATGAACAGGAACTTCTGCATGCCGGACAAATCGCGCTTGATGGTCGTGGCCAGCGTTGCCATCGTGCCGAACACGATCGCCGTGCCGCCGAAGGCCGTCATGACCAGTTGCGAGCCGTTGCTGAAGCCCATCACGAAGCCGAGCAGGCGCGACAGCATGACGCCCATGAAGAACGTGAAGGCCAGCAGCAGCACCACGCCCATCGAGTTGTTCTTGTTCTTCTCGATGGCGAACATCAGGCCGAATGCGCCCACCAGGAAAACGATGGCGGACAGGCCGGGGCTTGCGCCCATGACGCGGTTGATGCCGGTGTAGAGGCCGACGGCGGCGCCCAGGACCGTGGGGATCAGCGACAGCGCCAGGAGCCAGTAGGTATTGCGCAGGACCTGGTTGCGAGCGACCTCGCCCGGCGCGCCGGCAACTGCACCGGAACGGTTAAAAGGGGACGGACGATATTCGTTCATGGAGAACTCCTGTGTACGGCAAAAATAGTGATTGCCTAGAAGGCTTAGATGGGAAGGATACCTTACAGTTCCCTGAAGAATCCAGTTTTTGGAAGATTTAGACTGGTCGCCGGACACCCGCCGCCGGCCGGTTCAACCCGGCCGGACATCTTTCAGCACACGGGCAACGATACCCGGTAATTCGGCATCCATGCGGCTTTGAATCCGTTCGATGGCTTCGGCCAGGGCCTGGCGCATCAGCTGCTCGACTTCGGCCTGCAGGCGGGCGGTCAGGACCGTGGGATCGGGCAGGGCGGCGACGGCCGCCTCGGCTTGCGCTTGCGCGTCGGCTTCCGCCTCCTGCTCGTGGGCGACCTCGGTCAACAGGGGAAACGCATCGTCGTCGAAGGGGGGCTCGGCGTCATCGGCCAATTCCGTCAGCAAGGGCGCGTCCGCCTCGTCGGCCGGCGGGGCGTAGAGCGTTGGCTCGGCCCGCTGGGTCAGGGTGGGGATGCCGGGATCGTTGGGGCGAGTAGGCATGGGGGCTTTCCGAATATCGATGGGCGGGGCGGCAGGGCCCGCCGGGGCGGGCAGGGCGGTCAGTCGCCGGACGGCTGGCGGCTGAGGTCGTGGCTTTGCGGCGTGTGGCCGGCGTTCAGGTAGACGCGCCAGCGTTGGCGCGCCGCCTGCTTGTCGTCAGGGTCATCCGACACGATTTCGAGCAGACGTTCAAAGGCGTCGAAGCCCGGCGGGCACTCGTTGTCCAGATTCAGCAACCAGGGCAAGGGCTGATCGCCGCCATCCGCCGGCCGGGCAGCCTGCGCGGCTTGCTGCGGATCACCCGCCGTCAGCACCACCGGCGTCTCAGGCGCCAGCGGGTCATTGGCCAGCACGTGCGGCACGAACGACGTGTCGTCGAACGCCCACAGCATGCGGTCGAAGGCAGCCAGGCGGGAACCGTCTCTACAGTACACCACCAGCCGTTGGCCTGCCAGGAAGCGCTTGCGCACGACCTGGCAGGCCATGCGCAGGCGGTCGGGCGCGCCGAAGGCGAAGTCGATCCGCGTCATGCCCGGTTCCGTTGCAAGCGCTTCAAACCTGGTCCAGCAGGTATTGCATCAGCAGGGGCACGGGGCGGCCGGTGGCGCCCTTGTCCTTGCCGCCGCGCCACGCGGTGCCGGCGATGTCCAGGTGGGCCCAGCGGTAGGCCTTGGCGAAGCGCGACAGGAAGCAGGCCGCGGTGACGGCGCCCGCCGGAGGGCCGCCGATGTTGGCCAGGTCGGCGAAGTTGGACTTCAGCTGTTCCTGATAGGCATCGTCCATCGGCATGCGCCAGGCGGTGTCCAGCGACTGGCGGCCGGCGGCGGCCAGGGCGTCAGCCAGGGCGTCGTCCTTCGAGAACAGGCCGCTGTTGACGTTGCCCAGCGCCACGACGCAAGCGCCGGTCAGCGTGGCGATGTCGATGACGGCGGAAGGCTTGAAGCGTTCGGCGTAGGTCAGGGCGTCGCACAGGACCAGACGGCCCTCGGCGTCGGTGTTCAGGATCTCGATGGTCAGGCCGGCCATGCTGGTGACGACGTCGCCCGGTTTGTTGGCCGTGCCGCTGGGCAGGTTCTCGCAAGCCGGGATCAGGCCGACGACATCCAGCGGCAGTTCCAGTTCGGCCAGGGCGCGGAACGAACCCAGCACGCTGGCGGCGCCGCACATGTCGTACTTCATTTCGTCCATGGTGGCGGCGGGCTTGAGCGAGATGCCGCCCGCGTCGAACGTGATGCCCTTGCCGACCAGCACGATCGGGCCCTGGGCAGCCTTTGCGCCCTTCTTGGCGGCGGCCTTGGCGCCGGCGTGGCGCAGCACGATGAAGCGCAGCGCTTCGGCCGAGCCCCGGGCCACCGACAGGAACGAGCCCATGCCCAGCGCTTCGACCTGCTTCTTGTCCAGTACTTCCACCTTCAGCGACTTGAATTCGCGGGCCAGGCGCTTGGCCGTGTCGCCCAGGTAGGTGGGGGTGCAGATATTGCCGGGCAGGTTGCCGAGCGTGCGGGTCAGGTCCATGCCGTTGGCGATGGCGCCGCCTTCGCGCAGGCCCTTCTGGGCCTGGGCGGCGTCGGCGCGCTCGACGATCTGGACGATTTTCTTCAGTTTGGGGCGGGCGTCGCGGTCGGGTTTGCCGAAGCTGGCGTCGTAGTGATAGGTAGCGTTGCCGGCCGCGATGGCGGCGCTGCGGGCGCGGGCGATGACGGCCACGTCCGTGACGGGGTTGGCCACCAGCGTGGACACGCCTTCAGTCAGTTGGGCAGCGACGCAGACCGAGGCGAATGCCTGTTCGGCCGACGCGTGGGCGCGTGCCGAGTATTCGTCCTGCTTGCCCAGGCCCACCAGCACCACGCGTTGCGCGGTCACGCCGGGCAGCGCGCGCAAGGTCAGGGTGGAACCGGCGCGGCCGCGGAACTCGGCCTTGACCACCGCGCGCACGGCGCCGTTGGAGGCACGGTCGATGATGTCGGCGGCGGGGCTCAACACGCCATCCGCGTATACGCCGACAGCCAGGGCGGCGGTTTTGACTTGGTGCAGGGAAGCAGTGGTCTGTGTGCTAAATTCCATGAGGGTTTCCCGTGTGCGTCTGTGTATGATGCGGTCGATTATCCCGCATATTCTCCCATGTCTCTATTTAAACGCTCTGTCGTCAGCGAGATCACCAGTCACGCTGGCGTTGTCTTTTCCACGTTGCTCGTCGTGTGGCTCAGCGTGCTTCTCGTGCGCCTGCTCGGTGAAGCCGCGGGCGGCAACATCGGAGCCGACGTCGTCCTGGTGCTGGCAGCGCTGTCGACCATCACCGCCTTGCCGACCATTCTTGCCGTCTCGGTGTTCATCGCGGTGTTGACGACGGTCACGCGCAACTACCGCGAATCCGAAATGGTGGTGTGGTTCGCCAGCGGCCTGTCGCTGGCCGACTGGTTGAAGCCCGTGCTGCGCGTGGCCATTCCCGTCGCCCTGGCGGTGGCCGGGCTGACGCTGGTGGCCGCGCCCTGGGCATACCGCCAGATCGGCGAATACCATGAACGCTTCGAGCAACGCTCCGACCTGTCCAAGGTCACCGCGGGGCAGTTCGCGGAATCTTCCGGCGGCAACCGCGTGTTCTTCTCGGAAGACCCCGCCACGCCGTCCGACGAACTGGGCAACGTGTTCGCGCGCGAAATCGGGCCGGAGTGGCTGAGCGTGCTGACCGCAAGCAGCGCGCACAGCGAGACGCTGCCCAACGGCGACCGCTTCCTGGTGCTGGGCGAAGGCCATCGCTACGACCTGAAACCGGGCACGCCCGAAATCCGGCTGGTTCACTTCGACAAGTACGGCCTGCGTCTGGAAAGCAAGGCCGGGGGCGATCCCATCGGCGAAGCCCGGGCCGCCGCCGAGCGTTCGGCCAAGGCCCGCACCACGATGCAACTGATGGCGGACAACACCGACAGCAGCTGGTCGCAGGTGATGTGGCGGGTGTCGCTGCCGCTGGCGGCGCTGAACCTGGCGCTGCTGGCCATTCCGCTGGGGGCGGTGAACCCGCGCCTGGGCCGTTCAGGCGACCTGCTGATCGCGGGCCTGGTCGGGTTGCTCTATATGAACTTGATCAACCTCTCGCGCGCCTGGATCTCCAACGGCAAGCTCAGCTTCGGCGTCGGGGTGTGGGCAATCCACGGGGTGGTGGCCTTGCTGACCGTGTTCCTGCTCATGCGGCGCCTGCGGGTGAAGGCGCCCAAGAACAGCGCGCCGGCGTAGCGGGGACGGGGCCGCGCCGGCCCGGCGCGCCCCGCGCCCGCCCGGC
>NZ_DBHKZA010000015.1:0-2514 GCF_057314935.1 Achromobacter sp. | reverse complement strand
GCCCGGCGCGCCCCGCGCCCGCCCGGCCGGTCAGGGCAGGTATTTCATCGTGCCGCGCTTGCCGGCCAAGAGGTCGGCATTCTTCAGCACCGATTTCCGGATGAACTCCCACAGGACCGTCACGCGCTTGAGCTTGCGCAGGTCTTCGTGGCAGTACATCCAGAACGAACGCGTGATCTCCACCTCGTTCTCAAGCACCGGTTTCAGCCGCGGATCCTGCGCGGCGATGAAGCAGGGCAGGATCGCCAGCGACTGCCCCTGCAAGGCGGCGTGGTACTGCGCGACCACGCTCGTGCTCCGTAGCACCACCTTGCTGGCCGGCAGCAGATCCTCCAGATAGCGCAGGCGTTCACTGAACAGCAATTCGTCCACGTAGCCGATGAAGGTGTGGTCGGCCAGGTCCGCGCGGCTGGCGATCGGCGGGTGGCGCGCCAGATAGCCCGGCGTGCCGTACAGCCGCAAGGTGTAGTCGCACAGCTTGCTGCAGACGTAGGGGCCGCGCTGGGGACGTTCGATGGTGATGGCCAGGTCCGCCTCGCGCTTGGACAGGCTGACAAAGCGCGGCACCGGCAGGATGTCCAGCGTGATGTGCGGATAGCGGCGCTGGAAGTCGGCCGCCAGCGGCGTCAGCACATAGCTGCCGAACCCTTCAGTGGCGCCGATACGCAGGTGGCCCGACAAGGCCTGACCGATGCCCGACAGGTTTTCGCGGGCGGTGTGCACCGTGCTTTCCATCTGTTCGGCGTGGACGAACAGGCGTTGGCCGTCGTCGGTCAGCACAAAGCCCGCGCTGCGCGATTTCTCGAACAGCAGGGTGTCCAGCTCGGTTTCCAATGCCCGGATGCGTCGCGACACCGTGGTGTGTTCGACGCCGAGCTTGCGTGCCGCCGCGCTCACGCGCTGGGTGCGGGCCACTTCCAGGAAATATCGCAGGCTGTCCCAATCAAGCACGTTACGGCTCCCCAGGCGCCTCGCGCCAACTGGCGGGAGGCGCAAATATTGATTGTGCATGAATGCACAAGGAATGTGCATTTCTGGTGTTGCTTGTTGATTTTCACACATCTACACTGGGTCGGCAGGCCTCGGGGCATTGCCCTGGGGTCGCAGGCCGCAAAGACGGCGCATAACGCTAGAAATCAGCGCATAACACTCAGGAGACAAATCCATGAAATTGCACGCACGCGGGCTGGCCGCAGGCTTGTGTCTGGGCGCATTGTTGGTGAGCCAAGCGCAGGCGGCGGACAAGCCGCCAGTGAAGATCGGCATTCTGACGGATATGTCCGGCACCTATGCCGGCATGGGGGGCGCGGGTTCGGTGGCGGCGGCGCAGTTGGCCATCGACGACTGCCTGGCGGCGGAATGCAAGGGCATGAAGATCGAACTGGTGTCCGCCGACAATCAGAACAAGGCGGACGTGGGCGCCGCGAAAGCGCGCGAATGGTTCGACCGCGACGGCGTGACGGCGATCGCCGACCTGACCAATTCCGCGGTGGCGCTGGCGGTGCAAGGCATCGCGCGCGAGAAGAACAAGGTCGTGATGTTCTCCGGCCCGGCCACGACGGCGCTGACCAACAAGGAATGCTCGCCCGTCGGTTTCCACTGGATGTTCGACACCTATTCGCAGTCCGCGGGCGGCGCCAAGGCCACCGTGCGGGCGGGCGGCAAGTCCTGGTATTTCATCACCGTGGACTACGCTTTCGGCCATTCGCTGGAGGCGGACACCGCCAAGGCGGTGCAAGCGCTGGGCGGCACGGTTGCCGGCAGCGTGCGCCATCCCTTGAACGCACCCGATTTCGCGTCCTATCTGCTGCAGGCGCAAAGTTCCAAGGCGCAGGTCGTGGCGCTGGCCAACGGCGGGCAGGACACCGTCAATGCGGTCAAGCAGGCGCGCGAGTTCGGCATCGTGGCGGGCGGGCAGCGCCTGGTGTCGCTCTTGATCTTCCTGTCGGACCTGCGTGCGCTGGGCTTGGAAAGCGCGCAAGGCCTGTCCTATGTGGACGGCTTTTACTGGGATTACGACGATGCGTCGCGCCAATGGTCGTCGCGCTTCGAGAAGGCCTTCCGCGGCCTGAAGCCCACGATGACGCAGGCCGGCGTGTATTCCAGCGTGCTGCACTACCTGCGTTCGGCCGCCGCCGCCGGCAGCACCGACGGCAAGGTGGTCGCGGACAAGATGCGCGAACTGCCCATCAAGGACCCGATCATGCGCAATGCGTCGATCCGTCCCGATGGCCGTGTCATCCACGACATGTACCTGTATGAAGTGAAGAAGCCCGCGGAATCCAAGGGCGGCTGGGACTACTCCAAGCTGGTGGCCACCATTCCGGCCGCCGAAGCGTTCCAGCCCCTGGCCGATTCGACCTGCTCGCTGGTGAAGAAATGACCCCTCGCGCGCCGGCCGGGCCCTTGGCCGGCCGGCGCGCCGCCAGATACATGGACGCGGGGTTGAAGCGCCGCGGCGGCGCCGTGTGGGGAGCCGCAAAAGAGTGGAGTGCCCCCCGGGCCGGGATTGAT
>NZ_DBHKZA010000014.1:76606-94907 GCF_057314935.1 Achromobacter sp. | reverse complement strand
GAATCTGAAGGCAGCGGCCGCAGGCCGCAACGAAGATGACGAGGGGGAAGTCCGGAGCGAAGGCTCCGGACCGCAATCGTGGGCGCGCGCCATCAGGCCGACCCCGCCGTCGGGCAACCTACGAAGCTCACCCACCCGCCCAAAAGCACACAAAGATCAGACAATCGTCAACGTCACATCAATATTGCCACGCGTAGCATTCGAGTAAGGGCAAACGATATGCGCCGCGGCCACCAGCTTCTCGGCCAACTCACGCTCCATGCCCGGCAACGAAATCTTCAATTCGACTTCGATGCCGAATCCGGTCGGGATCGGGCCGATGCCGACGATGCCGTTCACCGACACGTCCGACGGGATGGCGATCTTGTCGCGGCCGCCGACGAACTTCATGGCGCCCAGGAAGCAGGCCGAGTAACCCACGGCGAACAGTTGTTCCGGGTTGGTGCCGGCCGCGCCTGCGCCGCCCAGTTCACGGGGCGTGGTCAGCTTGACGTCGAGGTTGCCGTCGTCGCTGACGCCACGGCCTTCACGGCCGCCGGTTGCGGTGGCATTGGCGCGGTAGAGGACTTTTTCGATAGACATGGTGCGTTTCCTTGGTAGGATGAAAGTTGAACTGCCTCGCCTGGCGGGCCCTCCCGCGCTGGCGTTTACCGATGACATGCAAACCTGCTGACTACATTAATAGCACACAATTAGATCGTGCACTATTTATTTAATCGGATGACGGCTCGCGTCGTCCGTTACTTCAAATACTGTCGGCCAGCTTTTCCCGCAGCGCGTGCAGCGTCTTCATCATGCCTTGCGCCTCGTCCAGCGTGCATTGTGCTGCACCCGCGATGGCGTGGGGCACGGCTTGGGCCTGCTCGCGCAGGTCGCGGCCTTGCTTGGTCAGCGACACGATCACCTGGCGCTCATCGTCGACGGCACGCTTGCGGCTGACCAGGCCTGCGGCTTCCAGGCGCTTCAATAGCGGCGTGAGCGTCGCGGAATCCAGGAACAGGCGGTCGCCGATATCCGTCACCGTTATCTCGTCGCCCTCCCACAGCACCAGCATCACCAGGTACTGCGGATAGGTCAGGTCCAGACCGCGCAGCAGCTTGCGGTACACCTTGTTCATCGCCAACGAGGTCGAGTACAGGGCGAAACACAGCTGGCTGTCCAGCAGCAGCGGGTTGAATGCGCCTTTGGGTTTGGATCTGGATTTCATTGCGCAATATTAAATAGCGCACTATTTATCGTCAAGCGCTTTTTCAAAAGAAATTCGAGCCCGCTCAGATCGCCGGCTCGCCCTCGATCGCGCTGCGGTCGGATCCGTACAGTTTCAGGCCTTCAAGATCCAGCACGCGGACGGCGCCGTACTCCACGTTCAAGAGGCCCGCCTCTTCCAGCTTGCGCAGCGCCTGGTTCGCGCGCTGGCGCGACACCCGGGCCAGATAGCCGACTTCTTCCTGGGTAATGGTCAGGCGCATCCCCATGCCGGGGTACAGCAAAGGGTTGAAGAGCTCGGCCAGGCAGCGGGCCACGCGCGCATCCGGATCCAGCAGGCGGTCGTACTCCGCCTTGCCGATGAACTGCGCCACGCGCTCGTTCAGTTGATGGAGCAGGTAGCGGTTGAACGGGATGCTGGTGTCCAGCAACCAATCGAACGTGGGGGCCGGCAAGCGCGCCACCACCGAATCGCGCAGCGCGACGATGTCGTATTTGCGGACTTCGCGTTTCAGCAAGGAGCCTTCGCCGATCCAGCCGCCGGCGGGCACGCCGGTCAGCGACGCGACCTTGCCTTCGGCATTGCCGACCGACACCTTGACCAGTCCGGCCAATACGCCAATCCAAGCCTGGGCGAGTTCACCTTTGCGCTCTATGATCGATCCGGCAACGGCTTGCTGCACGGTCAGGTCCCGCTCGACGCGCGTTTGCTGTTCGGCGTTGAGCAAACGGAACCAGGCCGCGGCGAGTTGCAGGGAGTCGGCTAGCTGCATCGGGAATACCCTAAAAGTTCCTTGAATGTCGCGATGGTGACAGTTGGTAGCAACCCAACCTTATACCTTAACTCCTGCCGTAAATCTAAAACCAACTGGTCAAGCCCTTCATCGCCACTGCCGCTCCCGCGGCCCCCTGGCGCGATGTGCCCAAACCGGAGGAGACAACGTGGCACATTCATCGCCCGCATCTGCACAGGTGCCGGCGGCGCTGGACACCTTTCCAGCGCTGCTGTTCGCGCATGCCAAGGTTCGTGGGTCGCGGCCCGCGATACGTGAGAAAGATCTGGGGATCTGGCAAACCCTTACGTGGTCCGACGTGGCCGAACATGTCCGGCACGTGGCGAACGGCCTTGCCTCGTTGGGCATCCGTCCCGGGATGCACGTGGCAGTCATCGGTGAAAACCGTCCGCGCCTGTACATGGCGATGATGGCCGCGCAGTCGCTGGGCGCGATCCCCGTTCCGCTCTACCAGGATGCCGTCGCGCAAGAAATGGTCTACGTGCTGCAGGACGCCGAGATCAGCGTGGCCGTCGTGGAAGACCAGGAACAGGTCGACAAGATGCTGGAAGTGCGCGAGCAGTGCCCGGCGTTGAAGCACGTGGTGTTCGACGATCCGCGCGGCCTGCGCCATTACGCGGATGCCATGCTGCTGTCCTATGAGAAGCTGGAAACGCTAGGCCAGGAATACGCGGCCCAGCACGCTGACTACCTTGACCGCGCCATCGCCGCCGTGCAGCCGCACGACCCGGCCGCCATGTTCTATACCTCGGGCACCACGGGGAAACCCAAAGGCGTGGTGCTGACCCACCATGCGTTGATCGACCGCGCACGCGCCGTATCCGACATGGAGAAGCTGACCGACCAGGAAGACGTGCTGGCGTACCTGCCGCCCGCGTGGATCGGCCAGAACATGTTCTCGTACACGCAGCTGCTGGTCACGGGCTTTACCGTGAACCATCCCGAATCGCCCGACACCGTGTCGATCGACATGCGCGACATCGGCCCGACCTACTACTTCGCGCCGCCGCGCGTGCTGGAAGGCCTGCTGACGCATGTGATGATCCGCATGGAAGACGCGGGCTTCATCAAGCGCAAGTTGTTCGGCGCCTGCATGAACCTGGCGCGCCGCGTGGGCACCAAGATTCTGGACGGCGAATCCGTCAACGCCTGGGACCGCCTGCGTTACGCACTGGGCAACGTCTTGATCTACGGCCCCTTGCGCAACGCGCTGGGCATGAGCCGCGTGCGCGTGGCCTACACCGCGGGCGAGGCCATCGGCCCCGACCTGTTCGTCTTCTACCGTTCCATCGGCATCAACCTGAAGCAGCTGTACGGCTCCACTGAAACGTCCGTGTTCGTGTGCGTGCAGCCCGACGGCCACGTGCGCGACGATACCGTCGGCCCGCCGGTGGCCGGCGTCGAGATCCGCGTGGCGGACAACGGCGAGATCCTGGTCAAGAGCCCTGGCCTATTCAAGGAGTACTACCGCAACCCGGACGCCACGGCCGAAGCGCGCAGCGCCGATGGCTGGTTCCATACCGGCGACGCGGGCTACCTGGACACCGACGGCCAGTTGAAGATCATCGACCGCGCCAAAGACGTGGGCAAGCTGGCCAATGGCAGCCTGTTCGCGCCCAAGTACATCGAGAACAAGCTCAAGTTCTTCCCGCACATCAAGGAGGCCGTGGCCTTCGGCGCCGACCGCGACGACGTCTGCGCCTTCATCAACATCGACCTGGAAGCCGTAGGCAACTGGGCCGAGCGCCGCGGACTGCCCTACGCCGGCTATACCGACCTGGCGGCCAAGGACGAGGTCTATCAGCTGATCGCTGAATGCGTGGAGCAGGTCAATGCCGATCTGGCCACCGACCCGAAGCTGTCGGCCTCGCAGGTCAGCCGCTTCCTGATCCTGCACAAGGAACTCGACCCGGACGACGACGAGCTGACCCGCACGCGCAAGGTGCGCCGTGCTTTCATCGCGCAAAAGTACGGTGTCCTGATCGACGCCCTCTTCGGCGGCAAGCAATCGCAGTTCATCGAGACCGAAGTGAAGTTCGAAGACGGACGCTCCGGCAAGATCTCGGCCGACCTGAAGATCCGCCCCGTCAAGACGTTCCCCGCCATCACTGCCAAGGCCGCGTAGAGATCATGAGCAACAACGACCGCGACCAGCGTATCGGCGACGTCATGCTGGACATGCAGAACATCTCCTTGTCTTTCGGCGGCGTCAAGGCGCTGACGGACATTTCCTTCAATGTGCGCGAGCACGAGATCCGCGCCATCATCGGCCCCAACGGCGCGGGCAAGAGTTCGATGCTGAACGTCATCAACGGCGTCTACACGCCGCAGCAAGGCGGCATCGCGTTCCGGGGCGAGCGCTTCTCGAAGATGAACCCGCGCCGCGCCGCCGAAATGGGCATCGCGCGCACGTTCCAGAACCTGGCCTTGTTCAAGGGCATGAGCGTGCTGGACAACATCATGACAGGCCGCAACCTGCGCATGAAGTGCGGGCTGCTGTCGCAAGCCTTCCGGCTGGGACCGGCCGAGCGCGAAGAGACCCTGCACCGCGAATTCGTCGAGAACATCGTCGACTTCCTGGAGATCCAGGCCTATCGCAAGACGCCCGTCGGACGCCTGCCCTATGGCCTGCAAAAGCGCGTGGACCTGGGGCGCGCGTTGGCGATGGAGCCGCGCCTGCTGCTACTGGACGAGCCGATGGCCGGCATGAACATCGAGGAAAAGCAGGACATGAGCCGCTTCATCCTGGATGTGAACGACGAGTTCGGCACGACCATCGTGCTGATCGAGCACGACATGGGCGTGGTCATGGACATCTCGGACCGCGTGGTGGTGCTGGACTACGGCAAGAAGATCGGCGACGGGCGTCCGGACGAAGTCCGCGCGAATGAAGACGTCATCCGCGCCTACCTCGGCGTCTCGCACTAAGGCGAACAGACATGGGATTTTTTCTAGAGACCTTATTCGGCGGCCTGATGAGCGGCATGATGTATGCGCTGATCGGCCTGGGCTTCGTCCTCATCTTCAAGGCATCGGGCGTCTTCAACTTCGCCCAAGGCGCGATGGTGCTGGTCGCGGCCCTGTCCATGGCGCGCTTTTCGGAGTGGATACCGCGTTGGCTCGGCTTTGACAACATGATCCTGGCGAACGTGCTGGCGTTCATCGTCAGCGCCATGGTGATGTTCCTCTTGGCGGTCGCCATCGAACGTTTCGTGCTGCGCCATCTGGTCAACCAGGAAGCTACGACGCTGCTGATGGCCACGCTGGGCATCAGCTATTTCCTGGATGGCCTGGGCCAGATCACGTTCGGCAGCTCGGTGTATTCCATCAACGTGGGCATGCCCAAGGATCCGATGATGATCCTGGACACCGTCTTCGAAGGCGGGCTGCTCATCAACCTGGAAGACCTGACGGCCGCCGTCATCGCCGCCCTGCTGGTGGCGGTGCTGGCGCTGTTCTTCCAGTACACCTCGACCGGCCGCGCGCTGCGCGCCGTGGCCGACGACCACCAGGCCGCGCAGTCCATCGGCATCCCGCTGAACCGCATCTGGGTGATCGTGTGGTGCGTGGCGGGCCTGGTCGCGCTGGTGGCCGGCATCATCTGGGGGTCGAAGTTCGGCGTGCAGTTCACGCTGTCCACCGCGGCGCTGCGCGCGTTGCCGGTGGTGATCCTGGGCGGCCTGACGTCGGTGCCGGGCGCCATCCTGGGCGGCCTGATCATCGGCGTGGGGGAAAAGCTGTCCGAGGTCTACCTGGGGTCGCTCGTGGGCGGCGGTATCGAAATCTGGTTCGCCTATGTGCTGGCGCTGGTGTTCCTGCTGTTCCGTCCGCAAGGGCTGTTCGGCGAGAAGATCATCGACCGCGTGTAACCACCAGGCCCTCTAGGATAAAAACATGTTCTATCGCGAAAACGGCCAATTCAAGACCAGCTACCGGGCCGACCAGCAGATCTTTCCGATCCGCCAGGACCGCATCTTCATCTGGCTGCTGCTGGCCGTGGCGTTCATCGCCGTGCCGGCGCTGTCGTCCGACTACCTGCTGCGCGCCATCCTGATCCCGTTCCTGATCCTGTCCTTGGCCGCCGTCGGCCTGAACATCCTGGTCGGGTACTGCGGCCAGATCTCGCTGGGCACCGGCGCCTTCATGGCGGTGGGCGCGTACGCGGCCTGGAACTTCGGCGTGCGCTTTCCCGGCATGCCGCTGGTCATCCAGATCCTGCTGGGCGGCTGCTTCGCCACGATCGTGGGCGTGATCTTCGGCATCCCCAGCCTGCGCATCCGGGGCCTGTACCTGGCTGTCGCCACGCTGGCCGCGCAATTCTTCGTGGACTGGGCCTTCCTGCGCATCCCGTTCTTCACCAACTACTCGTCGTCGGGCAACGTGTCGGTGCCGCCGCTGACGGCCTTCGGCCTGCCCGTGCAGAGCGCGCTGGAGAAGTACCTGTTCGTGCTGATCCTGGTGGTGATCTTCAGCCTGCTTGCCAAGAATCTGGTGCGCGGCGCCATCGGCCGCCAGTGGATGGCGATCCGCGACATGGACGTGGCGGCATCGGTCATCGGCATCCGGCCCATGTACGCCAAGCTCACCGCGTTCGCGGTCAGCTCGTTCATCGTCGGCGTGGCCGGCGCCTTGTGGGGCTACATCCACCTGGGTTCCTGGGAGCCGCTGGCGTTCGACCTGACGCGTTCGTTCCAGCTGCTGTTCATGGTGATCATTGGCGGGCTCGGGTCGATCATCGGCAGCTTCTTCGGCGCGGCCTTCATCGTGCTGGTGCCCGTGGCGCTGTCGAACATCCCGCACGCGCTCGGCATCCCGCTGTCGGTGGACACCGCCGCGCACATCGAACACATGGTGTTCGGCGCGCTGATCGTGTTCTTCCTGATCGCGGAACCGCACGGGCTGGCGCGTTTGTGGAGCATCGGCAAAGAGAAGCTGCGCATTTGGCCGTTCCCACATTGACCGTATTTTTGATTTCGCATTGATTTCTGCGGACCGTGGCGGCAAAAGTGCCGCGGCCCACATCCTGAATACCCGGCTCAAGACCGGGCCAATCCCGGTGTCCCAGGGTTTACTGCCCCAAACACCACGCAGGAGGTAAATGGAGATGAAGCGTCTTAACCTGAAGTTGGCGGCAGCCCTGGTGGCCGCAGCCGGCGCCGTCGGCGCCGTGGCCACGCCGGCAATGGCGGCCGAAGAGCAGTTCGTTCCGTTGCTGGTGTATCGCACCGGGTCGTTCGCGCCGCTGGGCATTCCCTGGGCAGATGGCAAGCTGGACTACCTGAAGCTGGTCAACGAGCGCGATGGCGGCGTCAACGGCGTCAAGATCACGTACGAAGAATGCGAAACCGCCTACGCCACCGACCGCGGCGTGGAATGCTATGAGCGCCTGAAGGGCAAGGGCACCGGGGCCTCGGGCTTCGACACCCAGTCCACCGGCATCACGTTCGCGGTCAGCGACAAGGCCATGGTCGACAAGGTGCCCGTCGAAACGATGGGCTACGGCCTGTCGCAATCGGTGGACGGCAGCGTCTTCGAGTGGAACTTCCCGCTCCTGGGCACGTACTGGACCGCGGCCGACGTGATGATCCAGGACATCGCCAAGAAAGAAGGCGGCATGGACAAGCTCAAGGGCAAGAAGATCGCCCTGGTCTATCACGACTCGCCCTACGGCAAGGAGCCGATCCCGCTGCTGCAGAAGCGCGCCGCCAAGGAAGGCTTCGAGCTGGTGCTGTATCCGGTGACGGCGCCGGGCGTGGAGCAGAAGTCCACGTGGCTGCAGATCCGCCAGGCGCGTCCGGCCTATGTGCTGCTGTGGAGCGCGGGCATCATGACGCCCACCGCCATCCGCGAAGCGCAGGCCAGCGGCTACCCGCGCGACAAGATGTACGCGATCTGGTGGGCCGGCTCCGAAGGCGACGTGAAGGACCTGGGCGATGTCGCCAAGGGCTACAACGCCATCACCGTGCACAACAGCGGCGCCGAGCACGACAAGGTCTATGACGACTTGAAGAAGTACGTCTACGACAAGGGCCAGGGCTCGGACAAGACGGCCAAGAACACGCTGGGCACCATCGCCCACACGCGCGGCATGATGATTTCGATGCTGCAGGTGGAAGCGATCCGCACGGCGCAGGAGAAGTACGGCAAGGGCAAGGCATTGACGCCCGACCAGGTGCGTTGGGGCTTCGAGAACCTGAACCTGACGCAAGAGAAGCTGGACAAGCTGGGCTTTGGCCAGATCATGCGCCCGGTGAAGACCTCGTGCAGCAACCACAAGGGCGACGACTGGGCCCGCATCGTGCAGTGGGACGGCGCCAAGTTCAAGGTCGCCTCCGACTGGTATCAGGCCGACAAGACCATTCTGGACCCGATGGTCAAGGAAGCCGCGGCCAAGTACGCCAAGGAAAAGAACATCACGCCCCGCACTTGCGAGAACTGATGTGAACCGGCGGCGGGCGCCTTCGCCGGCGCCCGCCGCCACCACGCCGCAGGAACCGTCATGACCGCTGCAACAACTGCTGCAACCATCGCCCCTTCCCCCGCCGAAGCGCCCAATGTGCTGCTCGACGTGAACGGGATCGAGGTGATCTACAACCACGTGATCCTGGTGCTCAAGGGCGTGTCCCTGCAGGTGCCCGAAGGCAAGATCGTCGCGCTGCTGGGCGCCAACGGCGCGGGCAAGACCACGACCTTGCGCGCCATCTCGAACCTGCTCAAGGGCGAGCGCGGCGACGTCACCAAGGGCCATATCCAATACCGCGGCCAGCGCATCGAACGGCTGAGCCCGGCGGAACTGGTCAAGCGCGGCGTCGTGCAGGTAATGGAAGGCCGGCATTGCTTTGCCCACCTGACCATCGAAGAGAACCTGTTGACCGGCGCCTACACCCGCAGCATGAGCCGCGGCGACACCGCAGCCGCGCTGGAACGCGTCTACCAGTATTTCCCGCGATTGAAGCAGCGCCGCGCCAGCCAGTCCGGCTACACGTCGGGCGGCGAACAGCAGATGACCGCCATCGGCCGCGCGCTGATGGCCAACCCAAACATGATCCTGCTGGACGAACCGTCCATGGGCCTGGCCCCGCAGATCGTGGAAGAGATTTTCGAGATCGTGCGCGACCTGAACCAGCGCGAACGCGTGAGCTTCCTGCTGGCTGAACAGAACACCAATATCGCGCTGCGCTATGCCGACTACGGCTACATCCTGGAAAACGGGCGCGTGATGATGGACGGCGCCGCGCAGGACCTGGCCCAGAACGAGGACGTCAAGGAGTTCTACCTGGGCATTTCCAGCGGCGAGAGAAAGAGTTTCCGCGACAACAAGTTCTACCGCCGCCGCAAACGCTGGCTGGCCTGATCCCTGGAGCGGCAGCGCCGGTGCGGACCGGCGCCCCGCCGGCAACGACACCGCAGTACGGCACACGAGAGGGTGCGATCCCATGTCCGAGTTTTTCGATGTCCTGGAAACCCGAGCGCCCGAGCAACGCGAGCGCGAGCTGATGGCCGCCTTGCCCGGCGCGATCACGCGGGCGATCGCGCGCGCCCCGGCGATCGCCGAACAGCTGCGCGGCATTGACCCCGCCACCATCACGTCGCGCGCGGCGCTGGCCCGCCTGCCCGTGCTGCGCAAGCACGAATTGCTGGAACGCCAGCAGCACAGCCGCGACGATGCGGCGGTGCCGGCCGGCCCGGCCAAGGCCTTCGGCGGTTTCTCCGCGATCGGCTGGGGCGAAGCGATGCGCGTCTTCGCCTCGCCTGGCCCCATCTACGAACCGGAAAGCGCGCGCGCGGACTACTGGCGTTTTGCGCGCGCCCTGTACGCGGCCGGCTTTCGCGCCGGAGAACTGGCGTACAACTGCTTTTCCTACCACTTCACCCCGGCCGGCTCCATGATGGAGACGGCGGCGCACGCCGTGGGCTGCACGGTGTTTCCCGGCGGCACGGGCCAGACCGAACAGCAGGTGCGCGCCATCCAAGATCTGGCGCCCAGCGGCTATACGGGCACGCCCAGCTTCCTGAAGATCATCCTGGAAAAATCCGACGAGCTGGGCGTGAAGCTGGATTCGCTGCGGCGCGCGCTGGTGTCGGGCGAAGCCTTCCCGCCATCGCTGCGCGACTGGCTGGCGGCCCGCGGCATCGAAGGCTACCAGGCCTACGGCAGCGCCGACCTGGGCATGATTGCCTTCGAGACGCCCGCCCGCCAGGGGCTGGTGCTGGGCGAAGACATCATCGTAGAAATCGTGCGCCCGGGCACCGGCGAGCCCGTGCCTGACGGCGAGGTGGGCGAAGTGGTCGTCACCACGTTGAATCCGGACTATCCGCTGGTGCGCTTCGGCACTGGCGACCTGTCGGCAGTCATGCCCGGCATATCGCCTTGCGGACGCACCAACACCCGCATCAAGGGCTGGATGGGCCGCGCGGACCAGACCACCAAGGTGCGCGGCATGTTCGTCCACCCCTCGCAGGTCGCGGACGTAGTGCGGCGCCACCCTGAAATCCTGCGCGCCCGCCTGGTCATCAGCGGCAGCACCGGATCGGACCGCATGGTGTTGAAGGTGGATTCGCGGGTGCGCGGCGAAGAGTTGTCCAACCGCATCGCCGAATCCGTGCGCGACGTGACCAAGCTGCGCGCTGACGTGGAATGGGTGGACGCCGACGGCCTGCCGAATGACGGCAAGGTCATCGACGACGTGCGCACCTACGAGTAGCGCGCCTTCAGTTGCCCAGCGGCCGCGCCAGCCATTCGCGGCCGCGCAGCATACCGTTCCAGTAGATCCACGGCAACAGCGTGGCCTTCAGGAACCAGGCGCTCTTGCGAGGCACTGTCGGGTCCAGCGGGAAGGTGGGCAGCAGCTTGCCTCCGTAGCCGAACTCGGCCAGCACGATGCGGCCGCGTTCGACCGTCAACGGGCATGAGCCGTAGCCGTCGTACGTGACGGGCATGGCGTGGCCTTCACGCATCGCGATCAGGTTTTCGGCCACGGTGACGATCTGCTTGCGCGCGGCGGCGGCCGTCTTGGCGTTACTGGTGCTGATGCCGTCGCCCAGGCCGAATACGTTGTCAAAACGCACATGCCGCAGGCTGCCGGGGTCGACCTCGCACCAGCCGGCCGCATCCGCCAGCGCGCTGTCGCGCACGACGTCATGCGGCACTTGCGGGGGCACGGCGTGCAGCATGTCGAAGGACTTCTCCACGCGCGACACGGCGCCGTCGGCGCCCTTGACATCGAACCAAGCCTTGCGCGCCGGCCCGTCCACCGCCACCAGCGCGGAATTGAACGCCAGGTCGATGCCATAGCTTTCGACGTAGCGCATCAGCGGCGGCACAAACGCGGGCACGCCGAACAGCGCCGCGCCCGCCAGGTCGAATTCGACATGCATGCGGTCCAGCACACCGGTCCGGCGCCAATGGTCGCAGGCCAGATACATCGCCTTTTGCGGCGCGCCAGCGCATTTGATCGGCATGGCGGGCTGGGTGAACAGCGCCTGCCCTTGCCGCATCGACCTCACGCGTTCCCAGGTGTAGGGCGCCAGGTCGTAGCGGTAGTTGGACGTCACCCCGTTCTGGCCCAGCGCGTCGGACAAGCCCTCGATCTTGTCCCAGGCCAGCCGCAGGCCGGGGCATACGATCAACTGCTGATACGTCACGCTGCCGCCGTCGGCCAGGCGCACCCGGTTTGCTTGCGGCTCGAAACCCGCGGCCGACGTATGGAGCCAGGTGGCCCGCGACGGCATCACCGAACGGGTCGGGCGCACGGTCTTCTTCACATCGAATGCGCCGCCCCCCACCAGCGTCCAGGCCGGCTGGTAATAGTGCTTGTCGCTGGGTTCGATCACCGCAATGCGCAAATCCGGCCGGCGCCGCAGCAAACTGGCGGTCACGCCGATGCCTGCCGCGCCTCCGCCCACCACCACGACATCGAAATCGGCGGATACGGTGGTTGCTGACTGTACCTGGGGCATGCTTGTCTCCGCGCCGGGTCACCGGCTTTTGAATGATTCAAACGCCGAGAATACCCCCATGCCGGCGATCATCGCGGCCACGAAGATCAGCGCCTCGGTCACGCCCGCCGATGCGGCCACCAGCGCCGGGCCCGGACAGAAGCCCGCCAGCCCCCAGCCCGCGCCGAACGCCAGGCTGCCCGCGGCCAGGCGCAGATCGATGCGAGTGGCCGTGGGCCAGCGCAGGGGCTCGCCTGACAGGCTGGCGCGTTGGCCGCGCAGCATCGCGAAACCCGCCGCCGTGGCGAGCACGGCGCCGCCCATCACAAAAGCCAGGGACGGGTCCCAGGCGCCGGCGACATCCAGGAAGCCCAGCACCTTGGCGGGGTTGGCCATCCCGGACACGATCAGGCCCAGTCCGAAGACCAGGCCCGACGCGAACGCGATCAACGCCGCCATGTCAGCTTCCCACCCCATGCCGCACGGCATAGACGGTGGCAAAGCCCGCCGCCATGAACAAGGCGGTCGCCACGAACGAACGGCGCGAGCCGCGCGACAAGCCGCAGACGCCGTGGCCGCTGGTGCAGCCCGACGCGAAACGCGTGCCGATGCCCACCAGCAGGCCCGCCAAGATCAGACGCGGTGTACCGGCCTCGACGACGACCGCCGGCAGCGCCGCGCCCAATTGATACAACCAGGGTGCCGCGCACAGGCCCAGCAGGAACGCCAAGCGCCACAGGCCGTCGCGCCGCGGCGGCAGCAAGCCGCCCAAGATGCCGCTGATGCCGGCGATGCGCCCAGCTCCTGCCATCAGCAACACGGCGGCGGCGCCGATCATCAGGCCGCCCGCCGTGGCCGACGCAGGCGTCAAGACGGACCAGTCCAGATTCACGTGAGTGACTCCATCGCGCGGCCGCAGTACAAACTGGATAGCGTCTTCATGACCTGACTGACTTCGAAGCTGGCCATCTGGTAGTAGACATACTTGCCGTCGCGGCGCGTCGAGACCAGCCCTTCGTCGCGCAACACGCCCAGCTGTTGGGACAAGGTCGGTTGGCGGATGCCGGTCAGCGATTCCAGTTCACTCACGTTGCGTTCGTTCTGCACCAGTTGGCACAGCAGCAGCAGGCGGTCTTCGTTGGCCAGCGCTTTGAGCAGCGCGCAGGCTTGGGCGGCGGATTCGCGCAGAACGGCTAGTTCGCAATCGGTCAGGGCGGCATTCATGAGGCGTATTGGCAGGTCAGGCAGTAGCGGATCATTATATTGACGGATAAATTATCAAACAATATTATTTAAATATATATATTGTTATCTGCCGGCGGCCATGACTCCCCACATCCAAGCCTTTTTCGATCCCGTCACCGCGACCGTCACCTACGTCGTGCACGACGGCAGCGTCTGCGCCATCATTGATTCGGTGCTGGATTACGACCCCAAATCCGGGCGCAGCAGCACCGCCAGCGCGGACCGCGTGGCGGCCTACGTGCGCCAAGCGGGGCTCACCACCCAATGGCTGCTGGAGACCCATGCCCATGCGGACCATTTGTCGGCCGCCCCCTATCTGCAGCGGCAGTTGGGCGGGGTCATCGCCATCGGGCAAAGCATCCGCACCGTGCAAGGCGTCTTCAAGCAGATCTTCAACCTGGAGCCCGAATTCCAGCTCGACGGCTCCCAGTTCGGCCACCTGTTCACCGACGGCGAGAGCTTCCGCATCGGCACACTGGAAGCCACGGCGATCCATGTGCCCGGCCACACGCCCGCCGACATGGCCTATCTGGTTGGCGATGCCGCATTCGTGGGCGACACGATGTTCATGCCGGATGTGGGCACCGCGCGCTGCGACTTCCCTGGCGGCGACGCCCATCAGCTGTACAGGTCGATCCAGCGGCTGCTGGGCCTGCCGGGCGGCACGCGGCTCTTCATGTGCCACGACTACCCGCCGGCGGGGCGCGAGGCCCACTGGCAGACGTCGGTCGCCGAACAGCGCGCCGCCAATATCCATGTGCATGACGGCATCAGCGAAGACGAGTTCGTCGCGATGCGCACCCGGCGCGACGCCACCCTGTCCATGCCCACCCTGATCCTGCCCGCCATCCAGGTGAACATCCGCGCCGGCCATTTCCCGCCGCCGGAGGACAACGGCGTGCGCTACCTGAAAATCCCCGTCGACGGCCTCTGACAGGCGCACCCCCGCCGCACTTGCGCGGCGGGCGCTTATCCCGCAAGATCGGCCGATCTCCCGATAGCCGACCAGACGGATCCCCCATGTTCGCAGAAGCCGAAGCCGACCCCAGCCTGTCCAAGGAAGCATTCAAACCGGTGGAAGCGCGGCTGCGCGTCGCCCTGTTGAACGCGCAATACCAGCGACTTGAAAAGGCGGAAAAGACGCTGCTGATCGTGGTGGCGGGGATCGACGGCGCCGGCAAGGGCGCCACGGTCAACCTGCTGAACGAATGGATGGACCCGCGCCACATCAAGACGCTGGCCTATGGCCCGCCCGAGGGCGACGAGCAGGACCGGCCGCCCTTCTGGCGCTACTGGAAAGACCTGCCCGCGAAGGGCAGCACGGGCATCGTGTTCGGTTCCTGGTATGCGCCGCTGATCATTGAATCGGCCCGCAAGAAGCCCAATCAGGACGCCATCGAGGCGCAATCCGCCGCGATCCGCCGCTTCGAATCCATGCTGGCCGCCGAAGGCGTGCAGATCGTCAAACTGTGGTTCCACCTGTCGGCCAAGGCGCAGAAGGAGCGGGCGCAGCGCCTGCTGGCCAGCCCCGAGACCTCGTGGCAGGTCAGCCCCGTGGACCTGAAGGTCTACAAGCGATACGACCGCATCCGCGCGGGCGGCCAGGTCGTGATTAACCACACCGACAGCGGCCATGCGCCCTGGGTGGTCATCCCCAGCGCCGACGAGAACTTGCGGTCGGCCCGCACGGCCGAGGCGGTGCTGGCGGCGATGCGCCAGCGCGGCGTGCCCCGTATTCCGCAATCGTTCCTGGCGCATTCCGCGCCCGCCCGCATTGTCGACCGCCTGGGCGAACTGGATTACGAAGCCCGCGTCGACAAGGGCGACTACGAGTCCGAACTTGGCCTCTTGCAAGGTCGGCTGGCACGCGCCGCACGTTCCAAGAAATTCCAGGATCGTTCGCTGGTGCTGGTGTTTGAAGGGCAGGACGCCGCCGGCAAGGGCGGCGCCATCCGGCGCGTGACCCATGCGCTGGACGCCCGGCAGTTCGACATCACGCCGGTCGCCGCCCCGAACAGCTATGAACTGTCGCGCCCCTATCTGTGGCGCTTCTGGCGGCAGTTGCCCCGCCATGGGCGCGTCGCGATCTTCGACCGGTCCTGGTATGGCCGCGTGCTGGTCGAGCGCGTCGAGAAGCTGACCGCGCCCGCCCATTGGCGCCGCGCGTACGCCGAAATCAACGACTTCGAGGAACAGCTGGCGGCCAGCGGTGCGATCGTGCTGAAATTCTGGCTGGCCGTCACGGCCGACGTGCAGCTGGAACGCTTCAAGGAACGCGAGAAATCGCCCTTCAAGAATTTCAAGATCACGCCCGACGACTGGCGCAACCGCGATAAATGGAAGGAATACGCGGCCGCGGCCAACGAGATGCTGGCCCGCACCGACGTCGCGCACGCGCCGTGGCATCTGGTGTCGGCCAACGACAAGCGCTACGCTCGCTTGCAAGTGCTGCGACACGTCGTCGAAGCGATGGAAAACCAACTCTGAATCCCGACAGGAGACCCTGCGCCATGAGTACCGCCGAAATCCGCCCCATCGTCGCCGCCGACTTCGAAGTCTGGCTGCCGCTGTGGAAGGGCTACCAGGAGTTCTACCGCGTCAGCATCGACGACGCGGTCACCCGCAACACCTGGGACCGCTTCTTGGACCCCGCCGAGCCGATGCACGCCGCGCTTGCCTACGACAGCGGCCGCGCCGTCGGCATGGTGCATTGGATTTTCCACCGTTCCACCTGGACGGCAGGCGACTACTGTTATCTGCAGGACCTGTACGTGGACCCGGACGTGCGCGGCACGGGCGCGGGCCGCAAGCTGATCGAACACGTCTACGCCCAGGCCGCCGCCAACAACTGCGCGCGCGTGTACTGGCTGACGCACGAGACCAACGCGACCGCGATGCAGCTGTACGACCGCATCGCGGACCGCTCCGGCTTCATTCAGTACCGCAAGGTGATGGCTTGAGCGCTCGCGACCCGAACTGCCCCCTGTGCCAGGAGGACGGCGGCACGCTGCTGTGGCGTGGCCCACACCTGCGCGTGATCGAAGTCGGCGATGCCGACTATCCCGGCTTCACGCGTGTGATCTGGAACGCCCACCTTGCGGAAATGACCAGCCTGTCCACGCACGGGCGCGATCTGCTGATGCGCGCTGTATATGCGGTGGAAGAAGCGCAGCAATCGGTGCTGGCGCCGGACAAGATCAATCTGGCGTCGCTGGGCAACATGGTGCCTCACCTGCATTGGCACGTGATTCCGCGCTGGCGCGGCGACCGCCACTTCCCCGACCCGATCTGGGCGGCCCCTCGCATCGCAGCCGGCTCGGAATCTGCACAATGGCACGACCAGCAAGCCCGTACCCAGGCCCTGCTGCCGCGCTACCGCAACCGCGTCATCGAAGCGATGAACGCGTTGCTCATGCACTGAGCGCCGGCGCCGGCCGGTAGCCCAGGACTCAGGCCGCGCGCACGGGCCGGCCCAACTCGGCCAGCCAGTGCGTGTAGACGCGCTCCACCTGACCGGCGGTGCGTTCGGCGGAAAACAGGCCTTGGCCGCGAATGAGCTCGCGGCCCGCGTCGCCCATGCGACGGCGCATGGCCGGGTCCGCCAGCAACGTTTCCAGCGCCACCGCCAGTGCGGCGGGATCGCGCGGCGGCACCAGCAGCCCGGTCTCGCCCGCCTGCATGGTTTCCGGCACGCCGCCCACATCCGTGCCGATGACGGGCACGCCCATCGCCGCCGCTTCGATGAACACCGTGCCCAGAGCTTCCCGGTGCGTGGGCAGCGCAAAGACGTCCAGGGCCATCAGCACGTTGCCGATATCCTGCCGGCGTCCGGTGAAATGCACCCGGTCCGCCAGCCCCAACGCAGACACCTTGGCCCGCAGCTGGTCGAACAAGGGCATGCCGTCGCCCACCAGAACCAGATGCGCCGACGGGAAGCGGGGGCAAACCCGGTGGAACGCGTCGATCAGGTCGCCGTGGCCCTTTTCGGCCCGCATCACGGCGACGCAACCCACCACCAGCGCATCCGGGGGAAGCCCCAATTCATCGCGCACGCTAGCGCCTTCCCGCAGCTGCGGCAATACGACCGGGGAGTGGATCGTCGCGACCGACTCCGGCCGCGCACCGCCATCCAGCAGTTGCTTGCGCACATAACGGCTGACGGCGATGACCCGATGCGCCAGCCAGGTATAGGCGTAGAGCGAGTTGATAGGCTTGGCCAGATGGCGCGTGCGCACGATCAACGGCGTGCCGGCCAGGCGCGCAGCGATGGCGGCCAGCACGGTGTCGCGGCGGCTGTGCGTGTTCACGACGTCGAACCGCTCGCGCCGCAGCAGGCGCCGCATGAAGATCACGCCGCGCAGGAAGTTGCCGGCACCGTCCATGACGATGCGGTGCACCGTGAAGCCGGCCTCGCTCAGGCGGTCCCCGAGCTCGGCCCCGGGCTGGCAGACCAGTTCCAGATGATGGCCACGCTCGCGCATGGCGATTATCTCTTTGTAGATGCAGAATTCCTGCCCGCCGAACGACGTGGCGGCCTCGGTATGCAGGATGCGCAGGCGGGCGCTTGCCTTGCCGGCTTGCGGTTCAGCGGGGGTGGGCATCATGGGCTGACTCGTCTTCAGCGGCGTTGAGATCGTTCCAGCTGCGGTTCTGGAACAACAGAAAGGCTTCAAGATAGGTGATGTCGTGCGGTTCCAGCGGAACAACGGATTGCGCCCGGCAATCGTGCGCGCACTCCGCCGCGGCCAGTTCGCGGCCGGTCCACACGCGGATTCGGCCGGTGCGGGACAGATCGAAGCGTGCCCCCTCGCGTTGCCACGTCAAAAGGCGCATGCTGGGCGCCAGGCGCTTGACGTCGTAGCGGCCGTGCGCAGGCTGACCTGCGGGAGGATCCAGGGCCTCGCCCACATCGACCAGACGACTCGTGGCGCCGGACTTTGCGGGCGTGTAGATCAACACCGATAGGGAAGGCAGGGTCATGTAGCTAGCAGGTGTCGCCAGGCGGCATCGCTTGCCACAAACTGGTCAAGATGTTCAAGAAAAAAGCCGTTTTAGAAATCGACTGAAATACTTATTACGCGTCGACGCACCGCGGATCGGAATTTAGTCGAAATCTC